>JANOCZ010000001.1:0-2539 GCA_031412455.1 Hyphomicrobium sp.
CCTCGATGAAGTTGCCTTCGGCATAAATTTGGTAGAGGCACGGCTTTTCCTTGCCGATTTGACCGCCCAGGATAAACGACGCGTTGAAGCCGGTTTTGCTCGCTTCCAATGCGGGGCCGTCAATGCGGCGGGCTTCGCGGACGGCGTCGCCAACGAGGCGCGCGGCGCGATACATGTTGGGTACATTTTGAATGTGGGGCGTATCGTCAGGCGCGTTTGTAAGGCGCTCATTGAGCAGGCTTACGACGGCCTGGGTCACGGCCAGATTGCCGGCACTGAGCAGCACGAGCACGCGCTCGCCCGGCACGCGCCACGAGTTCATTTTGCGATACTGCGCAATGTTGTCGACGCCAGCGTTGGTGCGCGTGTCGGACGCAAATACCAAGCCGCGGTCAAGCCGCATTGCCACGCCGTAAGTCATCGCCGTCTCCGTCCCGTTTGCCTGTCAGAGTGCTCTGCTGAGGTGGTTCGGCGTTGACGTCAAGCGGGACCTTCGTTTTCTAAGGACTGAGACGAGCGCCGGGTGGCGCTCGTTTACAGTCGATCTTAGAATAGCCCTTGGATCAGGCCGTTGTCGTCGAGGCGGATGCTGTCGGCGCTCGGCACTTTCGGCAGGCCGGGCATGGTCATGATTTCGCCGGTGACGACGACGACGAACTCTGCTCCAGCCGACAGGCGCAGTTCACGGACCGGCACGATATGACCGGTCGGCGCGCCACGTTTACCGGCATCGGTTGAGAACGAGTACTGCGTTTTTGCCATGCAAACGGGCAGATGACCAAAGCCTGCGGCTTCCAGTTCTTTGAATTGCGTTTCGACGCTTGCATCGCAAGCAATGTCGGCTGCGCGATAGATTTCGGTGGCGATCGTGCGGACTTTTTCGCGGAGCGGCATCTGGTCTGGATATAACGTTTTGAAGTCTGCCTTGCCCTCATCGATCACGCTGACGACGTGATGGGCCAGCGCCTCGGTGCCAGCGCCGCCATCAGCCCAGTGGGTACACATGAAGGCCTTGGTGCCCATGCTCTCGGCGGCGCGCATCACCTCTTGCACCTCGGCTTCGGTGTCGGTGATGAACTTGTTGACGGCGACGACGGCTGGCACGCCGAATTTGTTGACGTTCTCGATGTGGCGCTTGAGGTTGTCGCAGCCCTTGGCGACGGCTGAGACGTTCTCGTTCTTGAGGTCATCCTTGGCAACGCCGCCGTGCATCTTCAAGGCGCGGACGGTCGCGACGATGACAACGGCCGAAGGCGCGATGCCGGCTTTGCGGCATTTGATGTTGAAGAATTTCTCCGCGCCCAGGTCGGCGCCGAAGCCCGCTTCCGTCACGACGTAGTCGGCGAGTTTCATGGCAGTTCGAGTGGCTAGAACCGAATTGCAGCCGTGGGCGATGTTGGCGAAGGGGCCGCCGTGGATGAAGACTGGATTGTTTTCGAGCGTCTGGACCATGTTGGGCTGCAACGCATCCTTGAGCAGCACCGTCATCGCGCCGTCGGCCTTGAGATCACGGCAACGGACGGGTTTCTTGTCGCGCGTATAGGCGACGATGATGTTGCCAAGGCGATTTTCAAGGTCCTTCAGATCTCGCGCGAGGCAGAGAATTGCCATGACTTCGGAGGCGACCGTAATGTCGAAACCGTCTTGGCGCGGGAAGCCGTTCGAGACGCCGCCCAATGAATTGACGATCGACCGCAAGGCGCGATCATTCATGTCGAGTACGCGTTTGAAACCGATGCGACGCTGGTCGATGCCGAGGCTGTTGCCCCAATAGATGTGATTGTCGAGCATCGCGGCGAGCAGGTTGTGGGCGCTGGTGATGGCGTGGAAGTCGCCGGTGAAGTGCAGGTTGATATCTTCCATCGGTACGACTTGCGCGTAGCCGCCACCCGCCGCGCCGCCTTTGACGCCAAAGCAAGGCCCGAGCGAGGGTTCGCGCAGGGCCATAATGGCTTTCTTGCCGATGCGATTGAGTCCGTCGCCCAGGCCGACAGTCGTGGTCGTCTTGCCTTCGCCGGCGGGTGTCGGGCTGATCGCGGTGACGAGTATCAGCTTGCCGTCTTTATTGCCCTCGATCGAGTTGATGAAGTCGAATGAAACCTTGGCCTTGGTCCAGCCATAAGGCACGAGTGCTGAGGCCGGGACGCCGACCTTGGCGGCGACGTCGGCGATGGGCATCATGCGGGCTTCGCGGGCGATTTCGATGTCGGATTTGACGGACACGGGGCAGTTCCTCTCTCAATTTTTTTTGATTTTTCGATCGTCAGGCGGTTGGTTGGGCAGGGGCTGCGGCGGAGCGGCCGCGATATTGTACTTTTGGCGGAGCAACGCCAAGCCATCAAGCGGAGAAATATCGCCGACGCCGATTGTCGCATTATGGAGCTATTAGCTCTCGCCTCACGTTTCGTCGCGAGGGTCGCACGCTCGAAGGCCAGCAGCCGTTAGACGCCTGCATATTGACTGCATTTGCGGTGATTACTGTCGTGGCTGCGGGCAGCTAAAAAAAAATACGAATTGTGAATCGGATCCACTAATGACC
>JANOCZ010000002.1:0-3481 GCA_031412455.1 Hyphomicrobium sp.
GCTCGCCGTTTTTACCCTAAGGCCCGCATCCAATACCACGAGCGGGCCGCGCATGCTGGCCACGATACTTCCGGCGTAATTGCGCGATATCTGCAGCGAGGTGTTGAGCCGGCTGAGATCGATATTGCGGCTATTGAGCTCGTCGTTGACGGTGGCTAACTCCTCGTTGCTGGACTGTATTTCCTCCTTCGAGGTCTCGAGCTCTTCGTTGACGCTCTGCATTTCCTCGTTGGCCGATTGCGCCTCCTCATTGGCAGACTGCAACTCTTCGTTCGCCGTCTCCTGCTGTTCGATGAAAACCTGCAGATACTCGCGAGTCGCCGCGAGTTCCTGTGTCAGCCGAACGAGCTCGTCATCAGTAATTGACGCGATGTGATCGGCATTGACCGTCGCAGCGGCTGGGTCTTCACGGACAGCGGGTGATCCGCGATCCGGCTCGGAATTTCCGTCAAAGAGGACCAAAAAGCCGCCCTTTTTGTCATCGCCGGCTTTGATCGGGATCACCTCGACCGCCAGTTCGCGAAAGCCGTCGTCACTTTTCACGCGCAGGTGCTCCTCGCGCACTGTGCGACCTTCCGCGCCCGCGCGCAGGATCGCCGTGCGCACACCGACGAGCAGCCCGTTGCGCAGCATTTTTAATAGGTGCAGACTCGGCGCGCCGGCCGCTGGGGCGAGATAGGGACCCGTATCACCGCGGAATTCTACGATCTCCATGGTGCCAGAAATTACCACTCCCGGCGGCGCATATTTGGCGAGCAGGATGCGCTCAGCCTCTTTGTGCAAATCGAGATGCGGTGCCTTCTTGAGTGCAGGCACCGCCCTCAAAAACGGTTCATTTTTGCCGCCTCCAAGCGCGGGGCGGAACGACAGACCAGACAAACTAGCGCCTGCCCGGCGCACGAAAATTTTATGCCGAGTGTCTTCCACGTCGAACAATGACCGCGACGCGCCTGCTGTCTCCGATTTGCCGAGCCAAAGGTATCCGCCTGGCTTTAACGCATAGTGCAACAGCGCCATTATTTGCTGTTGGAGCACGGGCTCCATGTAGATCAGCATGTTGCGGCAAGAGACCAGATCGACGCGAGAGAAAGGCGGGTCGCCCAGCACGTTGTGGCGCGAGAAAATGCAGCGCTCGCGAATGTCTTTGGAGATCCGATAGCCGGCCTCCTCTTTGATAAAGAACCGCTGGAGGCGCGCTTGCGAAACATGTTGCTCGATACTCGCCGGATAGACACCGGTTCTTGCTTTTCCGACGCAAATTCTGTTGAGATCGGTGGCGAAAAGTTGCAGTGGGACGTCGCTGCCCGCAGCTTCCGCGCTCTCTGCAAACACCATTGCCAGCGAGTAGGCTTCTTCGCCTGTCGAGCATCCCAGCGTCCATATCCGCACGGGCTCCTCGCGGCTACGCCCGGCGAGCAGTTTCGGGAAAATCGTCTTCGCTAGCGCGTCGAAGGATTCCGGATCGCGGAAAAACGTCGTGACGCCGATGAGTATATCCTGGAACAGCGCCTCGACCTCCGCCGGGTCATGCTGGAGATTGTCCTCGTAATCTTTCATTGTCGTCATCTTGAGCAGCATCATGCGACGGCTGATGCGCCGCAGCAGCGTGCTTGTCTTGTAGTTAGTGAAATCAACACCCAACGCGAGATGCACAATTTCCGCGATACGCGCATGACTGGACGGCTCGACGCCCAACGATTTCGTTTTTGGTTCCGTTCCCAAAAAAGGATGAAGCACGATGCGGGCGATCTCGTCTGCGATCTTGTCCGCTGGCAGTATGAAGTCCACGCAACCCGATGCGACTGCGCTGCGCGGCATGCTGTCGTGCTGCGCGCTGTCGTCCTGGGCGAAGGTGACGCCGCCCGCGGCCTTAATCGCCTCGAGCCCCAGTGTCCCATCACTCATGGCACCGGAGAGCACCACGCCGATCGCCTTGTGTCCGCAATCCTCTGCCAGTGAGGTGAAGAACTGGTCGATGCCGCGACGCCGGGCGTAGCGATCTTGCGGCAGCAGTTGCAGCTTGCCGCCGGCAATGATCATGTTGTGGTCCGGGGGTATCACATAGATGCAATTGGGCTCGACCTCGGTTTCATCACGGACCTCACGGACCGTCATGCGCGTCGACCGCGATAAAATTGCTGCGAAATTACTGGCGTGATCTGGCGCGAGATGCTGAATGATGACGAAGCCTGCGCCCGTATCGATCGGCAGCGCTCGCAGCAGTTGCGTCACCGCTTCCAGGCCGCCAGCCGACGCACCGATGCCGGCAACAGGAAACGTCGTAACGGTCTCTGTAGTTACGTCCTCACTGTCCAGGCCCAGGTCGACTTTCGAAATTGCTTGCACCGCGGTCGATGAAGATGAGCCCTGGGCGATGGGCCGAGGGTCTGACGCATCAGGCTGGTCGGCATCGCGGTTGGTCATGTAGACCTTCAATACGCCAAGTGGTCGACGACTCCGTAGCTGCCAAGTTCACGCATCCCCTCAAAAATTGGTTACAGCGTATGCTCTAGGGAGCATCAATAGCATGCTTGTGGAATCACCTTCAATCGGTGATTTCTCCAGCTTCGCGTCGGCTTGCAAACGGTAGCGTTGGGCGGTGCCTTGTACGCTTGCACACTCTTGCGCTTGAGGTCCATGAAAGGTTTTGCCGGGTATTCCACATTTTGACTAAGCCGGTTTGCGAGGGATGGAATGATCCAAGCCTGCAAACACTCCAAAGTACCAAAATAGGCCGATGCCGGCGACCAACGCTAAAGCCAGAGATACCTTCAAAACGTAATAAGAGTCCTTGGAGTTTTCTGCCTGGGTTGCCTCTTCAGCTGTCTCGGTAACTTGGCCGCTCGTGTCGCGTGTTGCCATTGGTTGCACTCCTTGTCCAAGAGCAACGCGCGGCAAAGCTTTAAGTCCCGCAATTTTGTTCCGAACTTGCCGGCTTGTCTTTTGCGCACCTTGGCATTCGCTAACCACGCTGAATTATCGCCTTCATCAATCCGATGCGAAGTTCGGCTGCGATCTCTCCCGCCTCCGCAGACTAGCGGTCAGACCTTCAACTCTGCCGTCGGGCAGGCGATTTTTGCGAAACGGATTTCAATCGATGGCCTTGCTCGCCGTAGGTCTTGCAGGCGCAGAAGTGTGGACAAAGTTCTTTCGAACTTGCGATCTAAATGGACTTCGTAGCGGCCTAGGCGTTCGAGCTTGTCCGGGTCCAGGGCTTCGCCGAGCGCCTGGGTGCGTACCAGGGGGCTTGCTTGCAGTTCAGCCCGGCGTTCATCGTACCAGGGCAGGATGGCTGTCTCCAGGTAACGCAACAGGTTTGGCGCATCCTCTGTATAAGGTTCACCATCTTCGTATTCGGCGGGCTCTCACGACAGCTGGTCTCTCCAAGATTTTCGTGTACTTTCTTCGACGGTGGCCAGTGCTTCAGAAAATGCCTCTGATGTCGGCTAGAGACTGCATACGGGCAAGCCTGGCGTCGTGC
>JANOCZ010000003.1:0-1806 GCA_031412455.1 Hyphomicrobium sp.
TTTCCGGCCGGTCGTCGGGCGGCAGATGGATGAGCTCGGGCGCACCCCGGCAGAAGTCCCAGGGCAGCGTAAAGAGACGCCGCCCGGTCTCGATTTCCTCGTCGCTGAACTCCGCGCCGGTCACGCTCGCGCCTCGAAGAATAGTGCTATCACTTGCCGGACGCGTCGCCGCCCCCAATGCCGATGAGCCTCAAAACCGGACCGAACGTCCGTTTGAAATTGGCAACGAGATGCACTTCAGCGCCGTTCTTTGGCTGTATCCGAGATCTGTCGGCGCCTGACCCCACATCGCTGTTCAATCTGTTTGGCCTGCTGCCTTTCGCCGTGCCGGAAATCCTACATATCGGCGTGTGGCCGCTCATCATGGGTGCCACGATGTGGATTCAGATGCAGCTTAATCCGCCGCAACCTGATCCGATCCAGCAGCAGATCTTTTCGTGGATGCCGGTGATGTTCACGTTCCTGCTGGCAAGCTTCCCGGCCGGGCTTGTCATCTACTGGGCGTGGAGCAACACATTGTCGATTGCGCAGCAGTGGGCGATCAACAAAAAGAACGGCGCTGAAGTGCATCTCGTTGCCAATTTCAAACGGACGTTCGGTCCGGTTTTGAGGCTTGTGGGCATCGGGGGCGGCGACGCGCCTGGCAAGTGATGACACGATCATTCGAGGCGCGAGCGTGACCGGCGCGGAGTTCAGCGACGAGGAAATCGAGACCGGGCGGCGTCTCTTCACGTTGCCCTGGGATTTCTGCCGGGGTGCGCCTGAGCTCATCCATCTGCCGCCCGACGACCGGCCGGAAATTGCCTTCGCCGGCCGCTCGAACGTTGGCAAGTCAAGCCTGATCAATGCACTGGTCGGTCAGCTCAAGTTGGCGCGCGCTTCCAATACGCCGGGGCGTACACAGGAGCTCAATTTTTTCTCAGTCCCCGATGAGCGGCTTTATCTCGTCGACATGCCTGGGTACGGGTTTGCCGAGGCGCCCAAGGACAAAGTTCGGGCGTGGAATAAAGTGCTGCGCGGCTATCTCGCTGGACGACGCACGTTGTTGCGCGTGTTCGTGCTGATCGATGCGCGCCACGGTATCAAGGACACGGACGACGAGATTCTCGACCTGCTCGATACGTCGGCCGTGTCGTATCAGGCCGTGCTGACAAAGGCCGACAAGATCAGCCGGACAGATCTGGAGAAGGTGACCGCCCAGACGAAACTGGCGCTGGCGAAACACCCGGCAGCTTTTCCGGACGTCATCGCGACATCGGCGGAAAAGGGCGGCGGTGTCGATATTCTGCGCGCCGAGATTGCGCGACTGATCACAAGCGTCAGCGCTTAGCCGCTTGCTCAGTTCATGAATTTGGCGATCAGCGTGGATACGCTGCTCAAACCGGTTTCGCCAAATTTCGCCAAAGCTCCACCAGCAATCGCCGCAGCGATCCAGCCTAGCCAACGCCGGATGGCATGGCGGTAATTCGTGCGAACGCGAACTTCGACGACCTGATCGGGGAGTGCCGTTTCCGCCGCCATGCCATCGGCACCGATGGTGCGCGCGGAGACGACAATCTGCAGGCGCGTATGTCCGCGCGATTGCGGTGTCACGAGGAAGCGCCAGCTCGCATACTCGTCGTTGCCGAAACCGAGTTGGTTTTCAATCCATTGCGTTTCGGGCGATACGGTCTCGATGAAGAAGCCGCCGTCGGGGCCACGCAGGCGGACGGACATCGCCTGGGTGATCGTGACCTCATGATGCCACGCGACACCAGCGCCGTCGAGGCCTTCGGTGATGGCTTTGGCTGCGGCTTTGGCAATGCG
>JANOCZ010000004.1:0-2407 GCA_031412455.1 Hyphomicrobium sp.
GCTGCGCTGCGCCAGCTATGACACCATCCGAGCTGCTTTAGAGGTGCTTTCATGTTGAAGCGTATCGCAACTTTGCTGATCGCATTTCCGCTCGGCGCGTTGCTCGTCGCGATTGCGGTTACCAACCGGCAATCGGTGCAACTAATCCTCGATCCTTTCCGGGAAGAAAATCCGGCGCTCGCCGTGCAGCTGCCGTTTTACGTTTATCTACTGGGTGCGTTGACGATCGGCGTCATCCTGGGTGGCGTCGCAACTTGGATGAGCCAGAGCCGCTGGCGGCGGACGGCGCGGACGCAGGGCCAGCGCGCGGTGCGTTATCAGGCCGAGGCGGACCGTTTGGCGCGCGAGCGTGATGCGCAGATCGCGGCGGCGAAGAGCATCGCGATTTCAGATCGATCGGCAGCGTGAGCGCGTGATGGCTATCGACGGGTTGACGCTGTTTGGGTTTGCGGCGGTCAGTCTGATGCTGATCTTTTATGCCTTCGAGGACGTCAGTCCGTGGTGCGTGCTTGGCTTTGCAATAGCGTGCGGGCTCGCGTCGATTTACGCGTTTCTGCAAGGATCGCTGCCGTTCGCGATCGTCGAGGCGATCTGGGTGTATATTGCTTTGCGGCGATGGCAAAAGCGCCGTCTTGCCGGCCGGCCCGCGGCGTGAAACGTTAGCTCAATGTTGGTTGCAGCAAAAATTTGCGGGATTAAGTCCGAGTCGGCACTCGAGGCGGCGCTGGATGGTGGTGCGGATTACATCGGTCTGGTGTTCTTTGCCAAAAGCCCGCGCAACGTCGATTTGGCAACTGCGAAGCGCTTGGCGGAGCGGGCGCGGGGGCGTGCGGGCGTCGTGGCGCTTATCGTGGACGCGAATGACGCGACGGTGCGCGGAATCGCCGATGAGGTGGTACCCGACATGTTTCAACTGCACGGCGCGGAGACGCCCGAACGGGTCGCCGACATTGCACGCTTAACGAAGCGGCCCGTCATGAAAGCCATCGCGGTCGCGAGCAAGGCCGATGTGGCGCGCGCGGACGACTATCATCACGCCGCCGACCTGATCTTATTTGATGCCAAGCCGCCGACCGGGCCTGACGCTTTGCCCGGCGGAAACGGCGTTGCGTTCGACTGGCGGCTGATTGCCGATTACGAAGGTTCAATTCCGTACATGCTGTCTGGCGGTTTGACGCCGGACAACGTTGCTCAGGCGATCGCTGCAACAAGGGCTCGCATGGTTGACGTGTCATCAGGTGTCGAGAGCGCGCCCGGCATTAAAGATCCAGAGCTGATCCGCCGCTTTCTTCAGGCGGTAAAGGCGAGTAAGCAGGTTTGAGAATTGCTTCCTTCTCCATTGGGAGAAGGTGGCCCGAAGGACCGGATGAGGGGCAACAGCTGCCGCCGCAACAGCCCCTCACCTGTCCCGCTGAGTTTTGGGCGCTATCGCGCCAGGCGGGACATCCTCTCCCCAAGGGAGAGGGACGTCATAGCACTCTCCTCAAGGATGGGAGAGGGTAGAGAGACAAGGACACTTGATGGCGACGAAGACGAAAAAGGCAGAGCAGGCGACGCTTAACAGCTTCATGACCGGGCCGGACGACAAAGGCTTCTTTGGTCTTTTCGGCGGCCGCTTCGTGGCTGAAACGTTGATGCCGCTGATCCTCGATCTCGAGAAATCTTACGAAGCAGCGAAGGCTGATCCAACGTTTCAGGCTGAAATCGATTACCTAAACCTGCATTACGCGGGGCGGCCGAGCCCGCTCTATTTCGCCGAGCGGATGACGAACGAACTTGGCGGCGCGCGGATCTATTTCAAGCGCGATGAGCTCAATCACACTGGCTCGCACAAGATCAACAATTGCCTTGGGCAAATTCTTCTGGCGCGGCGCATGGGCAAGACGCGCATCATCGCCGAGACGGGGGCCGGGCAGCACGGCGTTGCGGTCGCGACGGTATGCGCGAAGTACGGCTTGCCGTGCGAAATCTACATGGGCGCCACGGATATCGAGCGGCAGGCACCCAACGTTGCGCGTATGCGGTTGCTGGGTGCAAAGCTCAATCCCGTGACGTCGGGTGCGGGCACGCTCAAGGACGCAATGAACGAAGCGTTGCGCGACTGGGTGACGAACGTGCGCGACACGTATTATCTGATCGGCACGGCGGCGGGTCCGCATCCCTATCCAGCGATGGTGCGAGATTTTCAGGCGATCATCGGCCGCGAAACGCGCGAGCAAATGATGGCGATGGAAGGCCGCTTGCCCGATACGCTGGTGGCGTGCATCGGCGGTGGCTCGAACGCGATCGGTTTGTTCCACCCGTTTCTTGATGACAAAGACGTGGCGATCTACGGCGTCGAAGCTGGCGGACATGGGCTTGAAGTCGATAACGGTCACGCGGCGTCGATGACCGGCGGGACGCCGGG
>JANOCZ010000005.1:0-12242 GCA_031412455.1 Hyphomicrobium sp.
AGGGCAACACGATCGTCGTCGGCCGGGAAAGCGCCAAGTCGCTCTATTCGCCAACACTCGTGACGTTTGAAGACGACAAGGGCGCCTATGATCAGAAAGACGCGGCGGGGTTCATCAAGCTCAACGCGTTGCGGCTTAGGACGCTGGGCGTGCGGGATAGGGGGAAGGCTTAAAGTGCGAAGCGCGGCCGTTAGGGCTGGCCGCCATTAAGTTTGTCTGACGGCCGACATTATGTTGGCCAACCGTCTGCTATAGATCGTCGCCTGGGCTGCACCGCAGTTCGTCTTTCCGGTCGAATTCACCCGCCATGACCCGCAATTCCGTCAACCGCACTTTGTCTCGCCTTTACTGGACGCTGGGCTTTGTCTTGCTTGTGCTGCTGGCGGCAAAGTTTGCTGATGACATCACCGGGCTGCCGCCTGAGATCGTCAAGGCTGCAACCAATTTCTATGAGTTCATGCGTGACATGTCGTTGCTGATTGCGACGGGCGGCGTGGCTTATCTCTCGAACATCTTCCAGAAGCGATCGAAGTTCGTCGAAAGCCTCGAAGAAGAGTGGCGCAATATCGTGCGCACGAAATCGGCGCTGCTGACGTACTGCGAGAAACCTTATCTGGGGACCGACGATTATCTCGCAGCCTTCAGCCGGATCAGCGAGACGATCGATACGATGCGGATCGTCTATCGCAATGCCGGGGAAACCGACGGACTGATCGGGCTTTATCCCTACGCACCGCTGCACGACATGCGCCGGGTTTTGCAGACGCTCGATCCGCGCGCGAATGCGGAACTGAGCACGGAACAAAAAACGCTCGTCAAAGACGCGATCCTGCAGGCTTTCTACGGCTTACGCGAAGTGTTTCTCGAAGAACTGGATCTCGAAGAGCCGCAGCACACGCTGCTGATCTCTGGCGCGCGGCGAGTCAAAGTTCCCGGCGCGTCGGTGTCGGCTCTCGTGCAACAGGACGGGCAGCGGCGGCGGCTCGAGCGGGCGCCGGCGCCCCGGCCCGATATCGAAGCCATGCTCGTCGAACTCAGGGCCCGGGAAAAAGACAACGGCGGTCAGACGGCGAAGCGTTAGGCGTCACAGCCGTTGCGATGACGTGAAGACTGGCTTGGCTTTTTCGATGACGGCGCGTTTCGCCGCCTGCTCAGGCATTTCGAGGGCACGATAGGCGGCGTTAAGGCGGCGCGACATGGCCGCCAGATAATCTTGGACCTCGGTCGGCAGAGCGACGCTCGTATAGAGGTCGGGATGATAGATTTTGGACAGACGGACGTAAGCTTTGCGGATGTCGTCCCAGGACGCGCTCTCATCGACGCCGAGGATGGCGCGAGGGTCGAACTGGTCAGCGTCGCGCGTTTTATTCCTGAGGCCCGACGCTGAGGGCACTGCCACTAAGTTGATGGCGGCGATCGTCGATTTGGCGAGCAGGGTGCGGTCGCCAGCGTACGATTCGAACTCGAGAAACTTCGTGTCGCTGTTCAGAACCTCGTAGACCGATCGTGCGGCGGCGACGATGAATTTACCTTTGTGAAGACTGCCGTCGGCGAGCGTGATCTCAACTGGAACCGCGATTTGCTGGAGCGTGTTGTCGATGCGATTGCGTTCGAACATGTGATTTGCCTCGTGCCAGTCTAGAACGACCGCCGCGCTGGCGCCGTCGTCGAAGCTTCGACGCAACTTTCGTGCAAGTTGCGAGCAAGTTGCGAGCAAAACCCCTTTACGCCGCAGCAAGGCCCGTCGCTGACGCCTAGCGGCACAGCCGGGGGTGTGCTACGTCGCGGGCACGATTTTGCGCTGCAGCACGCTGTGACGATGGGCTGGCGCTCGAACCTCAGGCAATGACATGAAACTGCGAAATATCGCGATCATCGCGCACGTCGACCATGGCAAAACGACGTTGGTCGATGAGCTGCTCAAGCAATCGGGCGCATTCCGCGAGAACCAGAAAGTGGCCGAGCGGGCCATGGACAGTAACGATCTGGAACGCGAGCGCGGCATCACGATTCTCGCCAAGTGCACGAGCGTCGTGTGGAAAGACACGCGCATCAACATTGTCGACACGCCGGGCCACGCCGATTTCGGCGGCGAGGTCGAGCGCATTTTGAACATGGTCGATGGCGTCGTCGTGCTCGTCGATGCCTCCGAGGGGCCGCTGCCGCAAACCAAGTTCGTTGTGTCCAAGGCATTGAAGCGCGGACTTCGCCCGATCGTGGCCATCAACAAGATCGACCGTCCTGACGAGCGGCACCAGGATGTGCTGAACGAAATTTTCGATCTGTTCGCCAATCTCGACGCCACCGACGAGCAACTTGATTTTCCCGTGTTGTACGGGTCGGGCCGCAATGGCTGGATGGCGCTGGCGCCCGAGGGTCCGCAAGTCGATCTCGCGCCGCTGTTCGATCTCGTGATGAGCCACGTGCCGCCGCCTGCCGTCGATGACGGCCCGGTGACGATGCTGGCCACGACGCTCGAAGCCGATCCGTTCCTCGGCCGCATTTTGACGGGCCGCATTACGTCGGGCACGCTCAAAGCCAATATGGCTATGAAGGCGCTGCGCCACGACGGCACGCTGGTCGAAACGTTCCGGGCGACGAAGGTGCTGGCCTACCGCGGGCTCGAGCGCATTCCGGTCGACGAGGCCAGCGCTGGCGAAATCGTCGCCGTTGCCGGTATGACAGACGCGACTGTTGCCGACACGCTTTGCGATCCCTCCGTCGAGACGCCGATCCAGGCGCAGCCGATCGATCCGCCGACACTGTCGATGACGTTCCGCATCAACGACGGACCGTTTGCAGGTCAAGAAGGCAACAAGGTTCAGAGCCGCGTTATCCGCGACCGCTTGTTGCGAGAAGGCGAGCGCAACATCGCCATCAAAGTTGCCGACAGCGAAGAAAGCGACAGCTTTACAGTCTCCGGCCGTGGCGAGTTGCAGCTTGCGATCCTGATCGAAAATATGCGCCGAGAAGGCTTTGAGATCACGGTGTCACGGCCCAAAGTCGTGATGCGGACCGACGCCGACACGGGTCAACGGCTCGAGCCGATCGAAGAAACCATCATCGATATCGACGATGGGCACACCGGCATCGTCGTACAGAAACTTTCGGAACGGCGCGGCGACCTGATGGAGATGCGGCCGTCGGGCGGCGGGCGAACGCGCATGGTGTTTCACGTGCCGACGCGGGGTCTGCTTGGGTATCAATCCGAATTGCTGTCGGACAGCCGCGGGACCGCGGTCATGAACCGGCTGTTCCATTCCTATGCGCCGTTCAAGGGTGAGATTCAGGGACGCCGGCAGGGCGTGCTGATTTCCAACGGCATGGGCGAAGCGACCGCATATTCGATTTTCAATCTGCAGGATCGCGGGTTGTTTATGATCGGCGCGCAGGCTCGGGTTTACGAAGGCATGATTGTCGGTGAGCATTCACGCGACAACGATCTCATCGTTAACGTTGTGCAGGGCAAGAAGCTGACCAACGTTCGCGCATCCGGCAAGGACGAAGCGCTCACTCTCGTGCCGCCGATGCGGCTGACGCTCGAGAAGGCGATGAGCTACATCACCGACGAGGAACTGGTCGAGATCACGCCTGTCTCTATCCGGCTGCGCAAACGCTGGCTCGATCCAAACGAGCGCAAGAAGCAGGAACGGAAGCGGGAAAGCGAACGCGAAGCCGGCGCCGCTTAAAGTTCGCATCCGTGCGACACACGTGCGTGGGAAAAATTCCCGGGTTGACCGCGGCTCGCTAGCGCCCATGTGCGAGCAGTGGTCCATCACCTGAGGAAAATTCTATGAAAAGCATTTTTGGTGTCGCCGTTGCTTCGATCGTTCTAGTTTCATCGGCCGCGTTTGCCGATCAAAAACTCAGTGATGCTGAGGCAAAAACCGGCATGGCTGCTGCGACAGCACTTGGCTGCGAAGGCGGCGAGTGGGAAAAAGAGACTGAAGGTACCGGCGTCTACGAATTGGATGACGCCAAGTGCAAGGACGGTCAGTTCGATGTGAAATTCGACAAGGAATTCAAACTTTTGAATATGACCCGCGACTGAGCCGTTTTCGGCAGCAGTTCTTTGGGGCCGCCGGGAAATCGGCGGCTTCAATTTGCCGCTCAACACTCGATTACGGCGCTAACTCGAATTTAAACAGTCGCTATTTTCGCTGCAGTCCTTAGCGGACCGTAAATCTAAATACGTTATAGAAATCCATACGTTGCGGAGTCGTGGCCGTGACAATGGGGTTTAGTTTATGCAGAATTTTTTGTATGGCACGCAGTTCGCCGTGCGCAGTGAGCGAGCCGCGCACCGGCACGCGTTGCCGCCGATTTTGATCGGCATGCTCGCGCCAATGGTTCTATTTCTCTTGATCGATCCGCTCGCGTTGACGAATGCGAGCCTCATCGTCCACGTCTATATGTTCGTGATATACTTCGCCGCGAGCGCCGCATATTTGATCAGTCTTTTTGAAACTGGTGAGGTTACCAGTGCGACCGTCGATCGGCCGTCAAAGACGATTATCGTCGAGCGTACAGGTTTGTTGGCAAAATCGGTCGTCGCTATTGCGTTCGCCGACGTCGCTGCGGTTCGCGTCGAGTCGAACTACGACGACGATGGTTATCAGACGACGCGGCCCGTCCTCGTGCTAACAACCCGGGACATCGTGCCATTGCCGGTCAATGCGACCGAAGCCGACATCGCCACCATGCGGGCTATGCTCAAAGCTTAACTTTTCGACAACATCGTCTGATATCGCGGACTGCGACGTGGCCCCCTCCTGGGGAGGGCCACGCCGAGAGACAATCGTCCGAGCAGGAGGCACGAGCTCTTGTCACAGCCATTGGTAAACCACGTTTATTAATGCGATACTGCCAGCGGCGCGATTATTCACATTTTTTATAAGCAGTAATTCAAAATCGCCGCTTACGGTTGGGGAACTGGTGTCTCGCTGTGTGCAAAGGGTTGCGAAGCACGTAAGCACCAGCGGCAATCGCAAAGGATTAGCAGAACGTGGCTGGTGGGGGAGACAATCGGAACCTGATGGCATCATGGCCGGAGGGCGTGACCCCTACGCCCGAATTTGCGGCGGCGCGCGATTTCCTGTCAGGCGATGCCGGTCATCTGTTTGTCACCGGGCGGGCTGGAACCGGCAAGTCGACGCTGTTGCGGGCGCTGCGCGAGGGGTACGGCGACACGATGGTCGTCTTAGCGCCGACCGGGCTTGCGGCAATCAACGTCGGCGGCCAGACGATCCACTCCTTTTTCGGGTTTCCACCGCGCTTGATCCAAAGCGACGATATCCGGCGCAGCCGCAACGGCCGGCTGATGCGCAAGCTCGAGTTTCTGGTCATCGACGAAGTCTCGATGGTGCGCTCCGATCTGATGTGGGCCATCGATCAGTCGCTGCGCATCAACCGGGGGCGGCCGCGCGAGCCGTTCGGCGGCGTGCGGCTGTTGATGTTTGGCGATTTGCATCAGCTGCCGCCCGTGGTGCAGCAAGGCGAAGTCGGCGCGCATCTCGAGGATGCCCACGGTGGCCCGTTCTTTTTCTCGGTGCCGTCGCTGCGGGAGGGTGCTGGGACGTACCGGCTCGAGCTCGAACAGGTTTTCCGGCAGACGGATAACGACCTGATCGACGTGCTGAACGCGATCCGCGAGGGCAATGTCGGCGAGGAGGATCTGGAGCTTCTCAACGGGCGGGTGCATCCTATTCGCACCTTGAGCGAGGGTGAGCCGTACGTGATCCTGACGCCGACCAATGCCGCTGCCAAGCGGATCAACACGGCCTACCTCGAGGCGCTGCCTGGGGCTGCTTCACGGTTCGAGGCTGGCATAACCGGTGAGTTCAACGAAAACGTGCAACCTGCCGACCAAGCGCTCGAGCTTAAGCCGGGCGCGAAGGTCATGTTGCTGCGTAACGACCCCGACCGCCGCTGGGTCAACGGTTCGGTGGCGCGCATCTCACGGCTCGCCGCTAAGCAAGTGTGGATCGAAATCAAAGGCCGTGAATACGAGGTCGAGGCCGTGTCGTGGGAGCATCGACGCTACGCCTATGACCAGGCCGCGGAAAAGATCGTCGAGACGGTGGCCGGGACTTTCAAGCAGTTTCCCGTGCGCCTCGCGTGGGCGCTGACCATTCATAAGGCGCAGGGGCTGACGCTCGATCAGGTCTACGTCGATCTTGGCCGGGGGACATTCGCGCACGGGCAGACTTACGTGGCGCTGTCGCGGTGCCGGACGCTCGAAGGATTGGCGCTGGCCCGCCCGCTTACGCCGTTCGACATTCGTTTCGATCCGGCGGCGATGGGGTATCGCGAGGCATTTCCGGCGCTCGGTTAGCATCGCCAGAGCAATGGCTAATCCTCGAAACCTTCGCGACTGCGAAGAGTTAAGGATGTCAGCTAACCCGATGGAGAGTGATCCAGGGCTAATTCTGAGCAATACGTTGGTGCGACGCGCTGTCGCACACTAAAACCGGGTTGCAAGGCAAAAATATGTTGCACTGCACAACGATGTTGCCTACATATCATTCAAGTCGACGCCACGGCCAATTTTCGTGGTCCAGTTAGCGCCCCCATTCAAAAACCCAGGAGATGATCATGAGCGACGCATTCACGAAGCAGGTACAGGATTTCACGCGCCAGGCGCAAGAAATGTTCACGGCTGGCAAAGATGCCAAGGTGCCTGAGAACATGTCGGCTTTCGCTGAAGATGCCGTTGCCAAGTCGCGCGACGCCTTCAACAAGATTTCGATTGCCGCAAAGGACAACGCCAAGGTTGTTGAAGACGTCATGCTGACGTCGCAGGCTGGCGCAAAGTCGATCGGCGAAAAGATCATGGCGAACACGCTTGCCAACACTGAAGCTGCTTTCGAAGCGGCTCAGGCGATGGCTCGGGCCCGCACTTTCCCGGAAATCGCTCGTCTGCAAGCTAACTACTTCCAGCAGCAGTTTGCAGTTGCTGGCGCGCAGTCGAAGGAACTCTTCGAACTGTCGAGCAAGGTTGCCAAGCAGGCATTCGACACCGTCGGTCAGGCGACCGCGAAGTCGTTTGAGCAGGTCAAGTCGGCCGGTTGAGCCGCGTCCCCGCATAGGGTCGCTGCGCGTTAATTACAATAAGCGGGTGTCTTCGGACGCCCGCTTTTTTTTGTTTCTTCGCGATCCACTTGATGACTGAAAGGGCTGGCTGGTTGCCCGGAAACGCGTATGCTCGAGGCATGATTGTCGAGAGCCGCCTCGTCACAATTCGCAAGCCCACGGTCGAGGATGGCCCGGCGCTCTCGGTCGTGTTTCGCGATTGCTGGCGCAATGCTTATGCCGGCATCATTCCGGCGATGCATCTGGAGCGCATGATTCAAACCCGTGATGCCAAATGGTGGGACAACGCCATCAAACGCGACGGCGACATGCTGGTCCTCGAGGTGGGCTCGATCGTTGCCGGTTACGCGACATTCGGGCGCTCGCGCGGTAGCCGCAAATATCAAGGCGAGATCTACGAAATCTATTTGGCGCCTGTTTACCAAGGGCTGGGATTTGGCGAGCACCTCTTTGAGGCTTGCCGCCACAACCTCGATATGCGCCGCTTGCGCGGTCTGATCGTCTGGGCACTTGCCGATAACGCACGGGCGACCGATTTTTACTGGCGGCGCGGCGGGCGGCCGGTCTCTGAAATCGACGAGCAATTCGGTGCGGTCAAGCTCGCCAAGCTGGCATTTACCTGGACTTGATGCGCGTACCGTCTGCCCGGCAAGTCTGCCCGCGAAGTCACGCCGCAATATCTTTGGCGCGTGTTGCCGGGTAAACCTCACAAACAACCTCACACAATAATTGCAAAGATGGGGCCTTGGTATGCGCTTAGATGCTTTGAAGATCGGCAATACGCCACCTGACGATATCAACGTCGTCATCGAAGTCCCGGTGGGGGGCGAGCCGATCAAATACGAAATGGACAAGGCGTCGGGCGCGCTGTTCGTCGATCGGTTCCTTTATACGCCGATGCGCTATCCCGGAAATTATGGGTTCGTGCCGCATACGCTGTCGTCTGACGGTGATCCGATCGACGTGCTCGTGTGCAATACGCGGGCGATCGTTCCCGGCGCTGTCATCAACTGCCGGCCTGTCGGTGTGCTGGTGATGGAAGATAACGCTGGCGGCGATGAAAAAGTGATCGCCGTGCCGGTGAACCGCCTCACGACGCGGTACGACAAGGTTTCGACGTACACCGACTTACCGCCAATCCTGATCGAGCAGATCGAGCATTTCTTCGCGCACTATAAAGATCTCGAGCCGGGCAAGTGGGTCAAGATCGATCATTGGGGGCATGTGGATGAGGCGAAGATGCTGATCGAAAGCGCGATCAAGCGCGCGCAGCTTTCCGTTTAGACTGACTGACAGCATCCTCGCTAAAATCGTCGGTGTGACTTTCGCCGGGGCTGCGCAGTTGCTATACCGCGCGCTCGCCAGCTGAACCGGAGACAACATGAAAATTGCGGTGATGGGGGCCGCCGGGCGCATGGGCCGGGAGCTGCTCGCGGCTGTGGCGGCAGCGCCTGGATGCGTCATTTCGGGCGGAACGGAGCCTGCGGGCAGCGCCGCGATCGGCCGCGATCTAGGTGACCTCGCTGGCATCGGGCCTAACGGGATCGCGGTTTCAGCCGACGCGGCCAAGGTGATCGAGGATTGCGATGCGCTGCTCGACTTCACCAGTCCAGCGGCGACTGTTGCGTTTGCAAAACTCGCGGCGAAGTTCGGGCGCGTGCACGTGATCGGCACAACCGGATTTGATGCCGCCGATGAAGCCGCGATCGCCGATGCGGGACGTGGTGCCACGATCATCAAGGCCGGCAACATGAGCCTTGGCGTGAACTTGCTCACGGCGTTGACGAAGAAGGTTGCGGCTGCGCTTGGCGAAGACTTCGATATTGAGATCGTCGAGATGCATCATCGCCTCAAAGTCGACGCGCCGTCTGGTACCGCGTTGATGCTCGGACAAGCGGCCGCCGAGGGGCGGGGCGTCACACTGAGCGAGCGATCGGTGCGCAGCCGCGACGGCCATACTGGTGCCCGCAAAAGCGGCGACATCGGTTTTGCAACGTTGCGCGGCGGCAGTGTCGTCGGTGATCACACCATCATTTTCGCCGGTGACGGAGAGCGGATCGAGCTGACGCACCGCGCGGCTGACCGCGGCATTTTTGCCCGTGGTGCCGTGCGCGCCGCGATGTGGGGAAAAGGCCGCGCGCCGGGGATCTATGCGATGTCCGACGTGTTGGGTATCTGAGGTTTTACATTCTCCTTCGTCGAGCCGGATAAAGCTGCAGCCTTTCAGGACTTGTTCAAAAGACAATGACCGACGCGCTCACCGACAACGTTCTGGTTCTCGTCCGCCACGGGGAAAGCGAATGGAATCGCTTGAACCTGTTCACCGGTTGGCGAAATCCCGATCTGACAGAAAAAGGTCTGATCGAAGCCCGCGTCGCTGGGCGCATGATCCGCGACCACCGCATCAAGTTCGACATCGCCTTCACTAGCGTCTTGAAACGGGCGCAGCACACGCTCGACATTATCCTCAGCGAGCTGGGGCAGACCGACGTGCCGATCACGCGAGATGCAGCCTTGAACGAGCGCGACTACGGCGAACTGTCGGGGCTCAACAAGGACGAGGCCCGTTTGAAGTGGGGCGAGACGCAGGTCATGCAGTGGCGCCGCTCGTATGACGTGCCGCCGCCGGGGGGCGAGAGCCTCAAAGATACGCTGGCGCGCGTGAAGCCCTATTACGACTCGGTCATCTGGCCGCAAATCGCGCAAGGCAAGAACGTGATCGTCGCCGCGCACGGCAACTCGTTACGCGCGATGATGATGATCCTCGAGGATTTGTCGGGTGATGAAATTCTGAAGCGCGAGTTCGCAACCGGGGCGCCGATTTTATTCCGGCTCGGCGCAGATGGCCGTTCGATCGATCGCAAAGACCTGCTCCCGGCGCGGTCGCTTGCTGCCGAACCCGAAGACCGCATCATCTAATTTCGACCTTAGCTCGATATGTCGGCGATACAGATTGGAGCGTTGAATGGCGTGGGAGCAGCTCAATCGCGATGCGGATGCACAGAACATGAAATCGCGTGACAAACTCATCGGCGTCTATATCGGCCTGCTGGCGGTGATCCTCGCGATCTGCAGCATGGGGGCTGGCAACGCTGCCCAGGACGCCATGCTCAAGAACATCGAGGCGTCGAACACGTGGGCGTTCTTTCAAGCTAAAAATGCGCGACGGCAAGCCTTGCGGTTGCACGCCGATGGATTTGCGATGACGCTTGCTGCCAATCCAGCAATGCCCGACGACGTCAAAACAATGATCAAGGGAAAGATCGAGAATTATCGCGAGCAAGATAAAGTTCTGACGAGCGATCCGGCGCGCAAGGAAGGGCTCGATGAATTATTCGCGAAAGCCAAGGATCTCGAAACGGCGCGGAACGAAGCTCTGACGCGCGGGCCATATTTCGATTACGGGCAAGCGCTGCTGCAGATCGCCATCGTGCTTGCCTCCATTGCGATCATCGCGGGCGGCAATCTGCTGCTGGTTGTAAGTGCGATGCTCGGAATTGTTGGAATGGCGGCGACGGCTGGCGGGTTCACGCTGGCGTTTCCGCTGCCGTTCGCCGCGTAGTTTTCAAGGCTGGCTTTCTATTTCGGCGCGGCCAAGGTTTGCTGCGATGACTGCGCCATCGCGCACGATTTCAACGCGGCCTTCGTAGCGCCCTGCCGTCCAGGGCTTGTCCTGGCGTTTCTTGCCGGCAAAACTCAGGAAGGTCGCTTTGTTGCGTTCGAGCGGCGGTGACAACTGCTCGATCAATCCTCCACCTGGTCCCGTGACGATCGTGCGGATGCGATCGCCGGCCCGCAGATTAATAAAGCGGCCATAGAACAAAAGGGCGGGGGAGGTTGCCGCCAGCGGCACGATATTGGTGTGATCGACTTCGAGAGCATTGAAGTCGGGTGGTTCGCCCGTAAAGCCAGTGCCAACGATTTCGCCGTTCTTGTAGGGGAACGCGGCGGTCACTTCAGGTGACCAAAGGCCGGCCGCTTTGGCGTCGCGCTGACAGGCGCCGTCGATCGCATCGGGCAGAAAAGGGTCGATGACTTTGCCGTCACGGCGAACGGTGAAATGCAGGTGAGCAAAATCGGCTTTACCGGAAAAACCGACATCGCCCAGGCGTTCGCCGCGTTTGACTTGTTGGCCTTTGGCGGCGGCGACGGTGCCTTGCTTCAGGTGGCAATATTGAGTTTCCCAGCCGTTGCCATGGTCGATCAGAACGCCGTTGCCGCATTCGCGGCCCTTGAGATCGGCTGATTTGTTGTCGCGCAGGAAAATGTCGGCGACGCCGTCGCGTACGCCTTTGACGATGCCGTCGGCTGCTGCTTGGACGGCCACGCCGGATGCTGCGACCTTGGCTGAGAGGACGCGGAAATCAACGCCTGAGTGGCCGTCGTAGGTCGCGGCTCCGCAGGCGAAATCGCGAACGCCCGTGCCGGCATCGAGGTCAACCAGGCTTTGAATAAAGCAGGTCCGATGTGGTTCGCAGGCGAGCGGGAGCGATAGCTGCGGCCGCGCTCGCACGGCATCTGGTTGCTGCGGTTCAGGCGGGTTGGATTGCGCCGCGGCTGCACATGCCAAGGTTGCCAGCGCCAGAAATCCTCCGATCAGCCGCATCGCCGTCCCCAATCGCTGCGCTAAAGTGGCATCGCGCTCGCACCTCGCTTGCGGGGCGGCGATCAAGACGGTAGCACTCCCGTCAAACGATTTCCTATCTCCTTTAGACATCGTCGACCATCTCACAAACCGGCAGGACCTCATGACCACGCACGGCATTCTTTTGCTTCCAGGTGACGGCATCGGCGTCGAAACCATCGCGGAAGTCGAACGGCTGATCGCGTTTTTCAACCGGTCCAGCAATAAGGGCCGGTTTGAGGTCGAGCGCGATCTCGGCGGCGGGTCGGCCTTTGTTGTGCTAGGGGTTTCTTTTACCGACGTGGCGATGGCAAAAGCGCAGCGCGCGGACGCCGTCATGTTTGGCGCGGTCGGCGGGCCGAAATGGGATAAAGTGCCGTATGCGGTGCGCCCGGAAGCCGGGTTGCTGCGGTTGCGAAAAGACCTCGACTTGTTTGCAAATTTGCGGCCGGCAATTTGCTATCCAGCGCTGGCCGATGCATCGAGCCTCAAGCGCGAGCTGGTCGAGGGCCTCGACATTATGATC
>JANOCZ010000006.1:0-3806 GCA_031412455.1 Hyphomicrobium sp.
TTCGCCTTATCTAAGGTCGCTGATCGAACGCGACCCCGACCGGTTGCGGCGCATTTTGACGTCGGTTCCCGAAGTCGAGTTCAGTGAGCGCACCGCCGTCTTCGCCGCTGCGCTGGCTGAGGCCACCGAGACGCCGGCGGCTAAGAAAATTCTACGCGACTACAAAAATGATATCGCGCTGTTGACCGCGTTGGCTGATCTGGGTGGCGTCTGGCCGGTGATGACGGTCACGCGCGTGTTGTCGGAGGCGGCGGACGCGGCGGTCAGTGCAGCGGTCGGCTATCTGTTCCGGAATGCGGTTCGCAGCGGCCAGTGGATTGCTGGCGATGCGCACCACCCCGAAGCGCAGTCAGGCTATTTCGTGCTGGCAATGGGCAAGCACGGCGCGTTCGAACTCAACTATTCGAGCGATATCGATCTGATCGTTTTCTTCGACCGGGCGAAGGCAACAATCGCGGAAGGCCGGGAGCTGCAAACCTTCTTCGTGCGTTTGACGCGGGAGCTCGTCGATCTGCTCGAGGAGCGGACCCGCGACGGGTATGTGTTTCGCACCGATTTGCGCCTGCGGCCGGATGCCGGGGCGACGCAGGTCGCGCTCTCGACGTCGGCCGCGCATGGCTATTACGAGACCGTCGGCCAGAATTGGGAACGGGCGGCGATGATCAAGGCGCGCTGCTGCGCTGGCGATCTCGAAGCTGGGCAACGCTTTCTGGCGGAGTTGCGCCCGTTCATCTGGCGCAAGTATCTCGACTTCGCGGCGATCGCCGACGTGCACGCGATGAAGCGGCAGATCCACGCCCACAAGGGTATCGGCGAGATCGCGGTGCTTGGCCAGAATATCAAGCTCGGGCGCGGCGGAATTCGCGAGATCGAGTTTTTCGTGCAAACGCAGCAGATCATTGCGGGCGGGCGGCAGTTGGATCTGCGGCCCCGTGCAACGCTCGACGCGTTGGCGGCGCTGGAGGCGCGGGGGTGGGTCAGAAGCGAGGATCGCTGCGAGCTTCAAGCAGCCTATCTTTTTTTGCGGCGGCTTGAACATCGGCTGCAGATGATTGCCGATGAGCAAACGCACGACATGCCGGACACGAACGCAGGGCTCGATCAGCTCGCGAAGTTCAGCGGGTATGACACGGCGGGCCAGCTCTCGGGTGATCTTATCGCCACGCTCGAGTTGGTCGAGCGGCATTACGCGGGGCTGTTTGAAAATGCGCCGGAGCTGTCGCGGGCCGGGAATAATATGGTCTTTGCCGGGGCAACCGATGATCCGGGCACGCTGGATGAACTAGCGCGTCTTGGCTATTCGCAACCGCCGCAAGTGTTAGCGATCGTGCGCGGCTGGCATCATGGGCGCACGCCGGCGGTGCGATCGGCGAAAGCGCGGGAGTTACTGACCGAGGTGCAGCCGGCGTTGATCTCTGCCCTAGCCGATACTGTCGATCCAGATGCGGCGATCGCGACGTTCGACCAGTTTCTGAGCGAATTGCCAGCCGGTGTGCAACTGTTTGCGTTGCTCAAGGCCAATCCATCGCTCATGCGCTTGCTGGCGCAGATCATGGGGTCAGCGCCGCGCCTCGCCCGGATCCTGTCACGGCGGCGCCGGCTGCTCGACGCCGTGCTCGATCCAAGTTCGCTTGGGGCCGCGATCACGCAGGACGAACTTGATGTGTTGATCGCGCGCGAGTTCGCGGCAGCGCGCGAGAAGCGGGCCGACGATCCGATGCAGGATATTCTCGACGCGGCTCGGGTCATCGGCAGCGAGCAGTCGTTTTTGGTTGGCGTACGCGTCCTGATGCGAAGTGTGACCGCCGCGCAGGCCGGGACAGCTTATGCACTGATCGCCGAACGATTGATCGCCGGATTGCTGGGTGAGGTCACGCGCAATCTCGAGCAGGAGCACGGCCGGTTCAAGGGCGGGCAAGCGGTCGTCGTCGCCATGGGCAAACTCGGCGGCTGTGAGATGACGGCGTCGTCCGACATTGATCTCATCTTGATCTACGACACGGCACCCGACGCCGAGCTCTCTGACGGCCGCAGGCCGCTGGCAGCCAGTCACTATTATGGCCGCCTCACACAGCGGCTCATTACGGCGCTTTCGGCTCAGACAGCGGAGGGAGGCCTCTACGAGGTCGATATGCGGCTGCGGCCGTCGGGGCAAAAGGGACCGGTGGCCACGCGCTTGTCGAGCTTCATCACCTATCAGACTAGCGAGGCGTGGACGTGGGAGCACATGGCCTTGACCCGCGCCCGGGTGGTCGCCGGCGACGCCAGCCTTAAAGGCAAAGTCGAGAGCGCGATCGAGGCGGTGCTGACGCGGCCGCGCGACAGGTCGCTGATCGCCGCCGACGTGCGGGACATGCGCCAGCGCATCGAGGGCGAGAAGGGCACCACGGACGTGTGGAACCTGAAACAGGTTCGCGGTGGATTGGTTGATCTCGAATTCATCGCCCAGCACTTGCAACTCGTGAGTGCCGCCGCCCATCCTGACGTTCTCGATCAGAACACGCTCGCCGCCCTGGAGCAGCTCGCGAAAGCTGGCGTACTGGACGATGAGACGTGCGGAGTGCTGACGCGGGCGGGGCGAATGCTGCATGACCTGACGCAGATCCTGCGGCTCAGCATCGACCAGGGTTTCAAAGCCGATGCAGCGCCTGCGGGGCTCAAAAACTTGCTCGCCCAGGCCGGACATGCTGAAACGTTCGAAGGTCTCGAAGTGCAGTTGAAACAGCATCTCGATGCCGTTCACCAAAGCTTCGAAGCGTTGATCCGGTGATGCTGCGACGGATTTTTGCCCCGGTCCCGTTATGCTCCTGAGTGAGTGGCACTGTCCGCTGCGACGCGATGGCCGGGTGATACAACATGGCGAGAGGTGCGGTGGCAACGTCACGGCCGGATAGCGTCGCTGCCTCTGTGGTTGTGCAGTCGGCAAGAGAGGACGAAGGCGAACTCGTCGCGAGGTTTGCAAGCGGCGAAGCGTCGGCTTTCCGAACGCTGACCGAACGGCACCTGATGTCGGTGACGGGAATCGCGCGTCGCATGTTGCGGGACGATGCCGAGGCCGAGGATGTCGCGCAGGAGGCGTTTCTCAGACTTTGGCGGTCCGGTGCAACGCTCGACGTCGGAGCAGGTGGTGTCAAACCGTGGTTGCGGCGCGTGGTTTCCAACTTGTGCATCGACCGGGTTCGCGGACGGCAGAGGCTGACAGTCGTGGAAGAGTTACCCGAGCAGGCCGATCCGCCCCGGCAGCAGGCATCGCTCGAGGCGGAAGACCTCAAGCGGCGGGTCGATGTGGCTTTGAAAAAATTGCCGGAGCGGCAACGTTTGGCGCTGACGCTGTTTCACTATGAAGGCTTAGCCAGATCGAGATTTGTTCGGTGATGGAAATTTCTGATGAAGCCGTCGAATCCCTACTCGGCCGGGCCCGGAGGCAACTCAAAGCCGATTTGAAGTCGGAGTGGCAGGGCATGCTGGTCAAGGACGGATCGGAAGATTTCGGAGGCGTTTGAGATGACAGATATTCGGACGGACGAGCAGACCTTCGACGTTCTTCACCGAACGCTTGAGACGTTTGGCGCAGATCAGCGGCGGTGGCCGGTTGACGTGCGGCCGCAGCTTGAATCGTTGTTGGCCGAGAGCCGCGTGGCGCGGGCGCGGGTGGCTGAGGCGGCAGCGCTCGATCGTGTGCTTGATTTCGCACCGCGTCTCAGTGACGAGCGTTTGGCGCAACTCACGGAGCGGATCGGGACGCAGGTGCCGCGGCAACCGCGCATCGCGGCGACGTCCGCATCAGGAAGCATCGAGGGATCGCC
>JANOCZ010000007.1:0-2991 GCA_031412455.1 Hyphomicrobium sp.
AAGCCGAAGGCTGGCGCGAAGCCTTTGAAGGTTGCGGCGAAGGTCGCGCCGGGAGATGCCGAGATGAAGCCACCGGCTAAAAAGCCCGCTACAAAGAAGGCTCCGGCGAAAAAGGCCGCCGCGAAGAAGGCACCGGCAAAGGCGAAGGTCTGAGCGATTTGTTTTGGCGCTGGCTCTACTCCTTCGTTGAGCCGGCCGCCAGCGCCTCGGCCTCAATATTGGTTGCCGCCAATAGGCGGTCAGGTCAGGCAACAGACGAGCACTCCTCTTGGTGAAAAAATTCGACGCACCGCGCAAGGATCGAGGCGCACCGGGTCACAACGCACCGGGTCATAGCGCGCAGGGTGGCGCGAAGGACGCGCGCCGCACGACGGGAAACGACGCGGCTGAGGACGCAGCTGGTCCGCCGACGGACGCGCCCCACGCGGCGAAGGACGCTGGGCGCAAGTCGAAGAAAGCACAGCACGATCCAAAGAATGGCGGGCTGCCGACCAAACACCAGATCATCGAGTTTTTGGCGACCGCGCAGGGCAAGGCTGGCAAGCGCGAGATCGCCCGCGCGTTCGGTGTGTCGGGTGGCGCGAAGATCGCGCTCAAGCGGCTGCTCGGCGAGATGGCCGACGAGGGAACGCTGGCTGGCAACAAAAAAGATTTGCGCGAGAAGGGCAAGCTACCGCCCGTCTCGACGCTCGAAATTACGGGGCGAGATCACGACGGCGATCTGTTGGCTAAGCCGCTGCACTGGGACGAGGGCGACGGACGCCGGCCCGTCGTGCGGCTGCTGCCGGCTGAGCGTTCAATCGACGGCGACATCGGTCTTGGTGATCGCGTGGTCGCGAACGTCAAGAAGATCGCGCGTGAGGGGGGCGAGGCGACCTATGAAGGGACGCCGATCAAGAAGCTGCCGCGCGAGAAGCGGCGCTTGCTCGGCGTTTATCGCGCATCGAAGCGCGGCGGCGGGACGATCGAGCCGATCGAGCGCAAGGAAATGAAAAGCTGGGCGATCCTGCCCGATGACGCAAACGATGCCGCGGACGGCGATCTTGTGCGTTTCGATCTTGTGCGCCGCGGACGATTTGCGACGCCGCACGCGGTCGTGCTCGAAAGTCTGGGCAATCCCGATGATCAGCGTCAGGTGTCGTTGATTGCGATCCATTCGCACGGCATCCCGGAAGATTTTCCCGAGCGCGTGATTGCCGAGTGCGAAACGCTCGACGCGCCGACGATGAAGGGGCGGACTGATCTGCGCCACCTGCCGTTGTTGACCATTGACCCGCAGGACGCGCGCGATCACGACGACGCGGTTTATGCCGAGGCTGACACGAGCGGCAAAAACAAAGACGGTTTCACCGTCATCGTCGCGATTGCCGATGTCGCGCATTATATTCGTCCCGGATCGAAGCTCGACCGGGAAGCGGAGATGCGCGGTAACTCGGTTTATTTCCCCGATCGCGTTGTGCCGATGCTGCCGGAGAAAATATCGAACGATCTATGTTCGCTGCGCGAAGGCGAAGAGCGGCCATGTCTCGCGGTGCGCATGACGTTCGATCGCCATGGCGAGAAGACCGGGCAAGTGTTCATGCGGGCGATGATGAAGTCGGCCGCGAAACTGTCCTATCAGGAAGCGCAGGCGGCGATCGACGGCAATGTTTCGGACAAGTGCGCGCCGTTGATGGAGCGGGCCTTGAAGCCGTTGTGGGCGGCGTATGCGGCGATCAACAAGGCACGGGGGGTGCGCGGTCCGCTCGATCTCGATCTGCCGGAGCGCAAGATTATTCTCGACGATAAGGGGAAAGTTGCGCAGGTCGTGGTGCCCGAGCGGCTCGATGCGCATCGCTTGATCGAAGAGTTCATGATCCAGGCGAACGTCGCGGCCGCCGAGACGCTCGAAGCAAAGAAAACGCAACTCGTCTATCGCGTCCACGATGCGCCGAGCCCGGAAAAGCTCAAGGGGTTGAAGGATTTTCTCGACACGCTCGATATGAAGGTGCCGCATGTCGGCGCGCTGAAGCCTGAAGCGTTCAACGTCATTTTGGCCAAGGCTAAAGACTTGCCGGTGCCGGAGCTGATCAGTGAGATCATTCTGCGGTCGCAGAGCCAGGCCGAATACAATCCAAAGAACATCGGCCATTTCGGATTGAACCTTGCGAAGTATGCGCACTTCACCTCGCCGATCCGGCGCTATGCTGACCTCATCGTGCACCGCGCGCTGATCCGGGCTTTGGCGCTTGGTGATGACGGCATGCGGGATGAGGACATCGCGCGGCTCGGCACAGTGGCGAAAGCGATCTCGGATGCCGAGCGGCGGGCCATGGCGGCCGAACGCGAGACGACGGACCGGCTGATCGCGTCGCATCTGGCGGATCGTATCGGCGCGAGTTTTGCGGCGCGCATTTCAGGCGTGACGCGCTCAGGCTTATTCGTGCGCCTCAAGGACACCGGCGCCGATGGCTACATTCCGATTTCGAGCTTGGGCAACGATTACTATCACCACGTCGAGGCGGCGCATGCGCTTGTCGGGGCGAAAACCGGCGAGGGCTACCGGCTTGGTGACGTCGTAGACGTCCGGCTGCTCGAAGTTGTGGCCTCAGCTGGGGCGTTGAGGTTTGAGATGCTGACGCCCGGCAAGAAGGGCATGTTTGCGAACTTTAAATCGGGCGGTGGAAAATTGCCAAGGCCGCGCTCGGATGGCGGCCGCGGCAGAAGCAGCCGTGGCGGGTTCAAGCGCGGGCGCTGAAGCGCAATTCAGAACTCGTTTCGCTCGTTACTGAGAACGGCCTTTGCCGGCCGGGGTCGTGCGCCGGGCCGTCGCGCTTTTGTCCTCCGGCTGATCGCGCATCGCTGCTTCATCGGCGATATCACGAGGCAAAGGTGCGGCGTCATCGGGCCGGGCACTCTTGGGGTGGACGGGCTTATCTTTGTTGTCTGGATTGGCGCTGTCGGGCTTGGGGCTGGTTGGTTTGGATGTCGACATTGACGACCTCAAAACGA
>JANOCZ010000008.1:0-2599 GCA_031412455.1 Hyphomicrobium sp.
GCAACCGCGAGATCAGCAAGCACCAGCGCGATGAGGCTGACCATGCGCGGCAGCCCATCGGGCGCATTTCTCCACGTGGCGTTGAGCACGGCAACCTGCTCACCCACGCTCGACATGATCGCCGTGTAGGTCCGCGCATCGGTGCCTTCGAGCAGCATATTCGCCTGCGCGATCCACGACATGAGACGCCGCCCGACGACCGCCGGCTCGAACGCGACGCCGCGTGAATTCTTATTGAGCTTGATCCATTCGAGCACGAGCTGGCGGGCTTTGTCGTGCGCCTCGTCGGTGTCGGCAGCGGCCAGATGCCGGAGCCACCCAAAGCCGTTGAGTTCGCGCTGCCAGCTCAAGCTCGGCGGCGCGATCCGGAATGGTGAGGCACCTTTCAAGTCTGCGATCTCGCAAGCAAGACCGAAATGACCGGACTCGAGTTCAAGCCAGAAACTCGGATCGGCAGGGCGCAGCTCTTGCGGCACGATGAGGATCTGATCGGCAGCCGCGTTGCCGCCACGCCAGCGCAGCAGCGGCGATGACAGCATGCGCGTCAGCGTCCGCCGCCGCAACTGTTCGGCAGACAACGTGCGGATTTTCAAGCGCTCGGAAATACTGAGGCCCGTCATGCGATCACCGCGCCAACGCCAAGGGACCGGAATGGCCCAACTCAGCCACTACCTGCTCCGCACTGCCAAAACAAGGCGGAGGCGGCAAATCCACAACCAAAGTCGCTCAGCGCGTACGCTGTAGCTTGGCGGCGTAAAAACCATCGAGGCCGCGCATCCCCTCGGCAAGGTGCGACGCGTGACTTGGCAACGTCCGCAAATCTCCATCTGACGATATCCACTCAGCCTCCGCGCCAATGTCGGCCGCTTGAATGGGCACGCGAGCGAAGTTTGGATGGGCTGAGAGAAAACGCGCGATCTGCTGCTGCCCTTCCTCAGGCTCGAGCGAACAGGTGCAGTAGACGACAAGACCGCCGACTTTGACCGCTTGCGACGCGCTTTCCAGAATTCGCGCCTGGACGCCAGCCAGCGCCGCAATATCTTCGTCGCGCTTCAAAATGAGAATGTCGGGATGCCGCCTGATCGTCCCCGTCGCGGTGCACGGCGCATCAATCAGGATCGCGTCGAACAACCGTCCGGGCGCAAATTCGGCTGCGTCCGCCACATGCGTCTCAACGCTGAGGTCGAGCCGGTCCATGTTCGACTGTAGCCGTTTGAGCCGTCCCGGAGATTTATCGACCGCCGTGACGTGCGCTCCGCCGACCGCGAGCTGCGCCGTCTTCCCACCAGGCGCCGCACACAAGTCGGCAACCTCTAAACCGGAGACATCACCGAGCAATCGCGCTGGCAACGCCGCCGCCGCATCCTGCACCCACCACACGCCGTCATCGTAACCGGGCAGATCTTCGACCCGGCCCGCCCCCGTGAGCCGCACCGAACCATTCGGCATCACGATGCCACCGAGCCGTTCCGCCCATTCGCCTGGATTCAGCACAACCGTGAGATCGAGCGGCGCCTCACTGAGTGACGCTTGGCCGATCGCCCGCGCATCTTTGAGGCCGAACGTCACCGTCCATCGCTGCAGCAACCACGGCGGGATATTGAGAGCGACCGGGTCTAACGTGGCCAGGATACCCGCACCCTGCTCGCTGACGCGCCGCAAAACGGCATTCATGAGCTTGTCGAAACGACGCGCCGCGCTGTCTGCTCGGCATTGATCGACGGCCAGCGAAATCGCCGCGTGCGGCGGCGTTTGCAGGAACAGCAGCTGCGCGACCGCCGCCATCATGATTTGCTCTAGCCGCCCACGCTGCTCGGGCAACGGCTTCGCCAAGAACCTCGAAATGATCATCCGGATTTCGCCGTGATGCCGGAGAACGCAGGCAGCAATCAGCCGTGCGAACGCCCGGTCGCGCGAGGGAAGATCCCGCGTCGCCGCCGCCTTGTTGAAGGCGTCCTCAAACGCGCGTTTCTCCACAAACACGGAAAACAGCGCCGAGACGGCGACGTCGCGCGCCGCCATTCCATCGGAACTCACCAACCGGGGGCTTGAAGCTGACGACGGCTTGGCCCCCAAACGAGGCGGCTTTGACTCATGATCCATGCTCAACCCCACGGACGGCGTGAGCGCGTGTAGTTTCGGCCGGCGATCCATACGCCGCGCGAGGGCGTCCCAGAGACCGGCGGTTCAACAGGAAGCGGGGCCACATCGTCAAGGCTGGTGTGACCCTCGATACCCATTTCCTGCGCCAGCGCCTCGAGCTCTGCCACGCGGTTGTCGACATTGGGATGCGTCGAAAACAGACTGTCGATACCCCGGCCGTTGAGCGGATTGATAATGAACATGTGCGCGGCCGCTGGAATGGCCTCCGCCTCTGGGTTCATCGTCTGCCGCGCCTTGGCATGGATCTTCTTTAATGCCGACGCGAGCCACAGCGGATTGCCGGCGATTTGAGCGCCCATTTGGTCGGCCGCATATTCGCGCGACCGGCTGATCGCCATTTGCACGACCATAGCCGCCAACGGCGCGACAATCATAGCGACCAAGGTGCCGATCATGCCCATCCCGCCGCGGTCGCCGCCACGGCCGAACAGTGCGC
>JANOCZ010000009.1:0-13722 GCA_031412455.1 Hyphomicrobium sp.
ATGTGCATCCCCCCGATCGACGAGGAGCCCGCCGTCCACTTCGCGTTTCTCTCCAAGCTCGCCCGCGAGCAAAACGTGCACGGCCTCAGCATGGGCATGAGCGGCGATTACGAAACCGCGATCGCCTTTGGCGCGACCCACGTCCGCATCGGCTCGGCTATATTTGGTGGGCGGTAGTTTTCCCCTCTCCCCGTTGCCCTCTTCAGGGCGACGGGGAGAGGGTGCCCGAAGGGCGGGTGAGGGGCGGCTGCAAAACGCCAACCTTTCCACCGCAAACTTTGCCCCCGTCACAGCTGGCGCTCCTCCTGGTGCTAGCCTCGGGCGATGATTCGTTTGCTGCGCAACGTGACCGCGCACCGCCGACCGGGAGAGCCGCCATGACCGCCGCCGCCAAAAAAGACCCAGTGGAAATCGAGGCCCGGGCCTCAGCCAGCGAAGCCGCGAGTGACGCCCGCGCTGAAGTTCGCGATGCCGCCAAATCGAAAGCCGCGGTCTCAAAGCTCGACAAAGCCGGCGAAGCAGCGCTCGCCGCCGCGAAAGCTAAATGGCATCGCTTCACCGTCGATGTCTGGATCACGCCCTTCAATTCGATCGAGTTCGGCTTTTGGAAACGCGACCGCAACAAGGGCAAGTCGCGTCAGTTCACGTCGGACATGGATATTTTCGCCGAGATCATCGAGAACGGCGAACGCACCGGCGTCCTAGGCTTCCGCAAGGATTTGTGGAACGACGCAACCGGCATGGACAAGCGGCTCGTCTTCAAACTCTTCAATGAGAACCTGGGCTGGCGCGCGAGCATGGACTTGATGCTTGGCCGTTCGATCCAGCAGACGCTGGGTGCACGAGGCGTCCCGGTCACAACCTATACGATCAACACCAGCGACGATGATTTCCTCGTCACGCTGGAGCGCTCAGCAAACAAGTGGCCGCTGCTGCCCGAGCATTTTTCGTTTTTCATCATGGATGGCGGCGTGCCGAAGTTCTATCGCCTCCGCCGCAACTTGATCGATCTCGGCGGCGACTATGCGCTGATAGACCAGACCGGTGAAAAAGTCGGCGCGTTGAACGGCGCACTTTTGACAATCGGCGGCAAGTGGCGGTGTAAGGTCCGTGGCGATCACGCCGATCCGCGCGTGCTGATGGTCATGAAGATGTTCGCCGGCATGATCGTGTTCAACGGCGAGGCGCGACGCCACGTCCGCCGGATCGCCCGCGACGTCAAAGCGGGCCGCATCTCGCCCGACATCCAGCGCCAGGAAGCCGACTTGTACATGAATCCGCGCCGCGTTCGCTGATTGAACGCTTGCGGCGCAACTGAATTAAGCTGCTGCCCACGAAACAGGCAAACCGTGTATTCCAGCCACAAATGCGCTGGATATGACGGCTTGACGATGCCCGGTCCGTTGACCGGCGACGCTTTTATTGCTTTGCGTGCACCGGCAACGAGCAACTCGTGCATCCCGATTAGGCAAAATCACCGGGCGCACGACGACTGCGTAAAAAATCATCTGCGGGGATAGTGAACTTGGAACAGACGTTACAGGGAGCAGACGTTTTTTTCCTGCTCATGGGTGCGATACTCGTTTTCTCGATGCATGGCGGCTTCGCCTTTCTCGAGGTCGGCACCGTACGCCACAAAAACCAAGTCAACGCGCTCGTCAAAATACTCGTCGATTTTGCAATCTCAACCGTCGTCTATTTCACGATCGGCTACACGCTAGCCTACGGCGTCTCATTCTTCGGCAATGCCGAAGCGATTAGCGCGTCGCAAGGCGTCGGCCTCGTCAAATTCTTCTTCCTGGCGACGTTCGCAGCAGCCGTCCCAGCGATCGTCTCGGGCGGCATCGCCGAGCGCGCGAGCTTCGTGCCCCAATGCGCCGCAACCGCGATGCTCGTCGGCTTGGCGTACCCGATGATCGAGGGCGTCGTATGGAACTCGAACTTCGGCATTCAAGACAGTTTCTTCAAAGACGTTCTTGGCGCGCCGCTGAAAGATTTTGCGGGCTCCCTCGTTGTCCACGCTTTCGGCGGCTGGGCCGCACTCGCTGCGGTGATGCAGCTCGGCGCGCGCATTGGCCGTTATGATCGCGGTCGCCCGATCAGTCCGCCGCCATCGTCGATCCCTTGGCTCGCGATGGGCTCGTGGATGTTGTGCATCGGCTGGTTTGGCTTCAACGTGATGAGCGCACAAAGCTTGAAAGCCGTATCGGGCCTCGTCGCCGTCAATTCGCTGCTGGCGATGTGCGGTGGCATTCTTGCAGCGCTGATCGCGGGACGCAACGACCCAGGCTTCGTGCACAACGGCGCGCTTGCCGGTCTCGTTGCGGTATGCGCCGGCTCTGACATCATGCATCCGCTCGGCGCGTTGGCGACCGGTGCGATCGCCGGCGTGATCTTCGTCAAGATGTTCACGATCTCGACCAATAAATGGCAGATCGACGACGTCTTGGGCGTCTGGGCCTTGCACGGCTTGTGCGGGCTCTGGGGCGGCATCGCCTGCGGGATCTTCGGATTGCAGACGTTTGGCGGGCTAGGCGGCGTAACGTTTGCATCCCAGCTTGTCGGCTCGCTTGCTGGCGCCGCATTCGGCTTCCTGGCTGGAATGGTTATTTATCGCCTGGTCGATTTAGCGTTTACGTTCCGTCTCTCAGCCGATGAAGAGCGCCAAGGCGCCGACATATCGGTTCACAATATCGGCTCCAATCCCGAAGACGACGTCCGCATGGGCCGGATTTAATGGGTAACATCCGTCGGGCGGCGTTCTGAACGAAGTGCCGCCCGTAAAACGTGACAATTATTTCATCATGAGAGGAACAAATACCTCCGCCAAGAATTTTCCTTCCGATCACTGCACATTGATTTCGGGAGCGGCTCATGGCCATTGAGGCACTGTTAATTCTACTAATTATCGGCGCGATTGCCGGTTTTCTTGCTGGTCAGATCGTTAAGGGCTACGGCTTCGGAACGGTTGGGAATATAGTCGTCGGCATCGTAGGCGCGGTTCTGGGCGGCGCATTGCTGCCCCGGCTTGGGCTGTTTACCGGCGGCGACATCGTCGGTCAGATCATCAGCGCCACGATCGGCGCCGTCATCTTACTCATTCTCCTGGGCCTTATCCGCCGCGCCTGATTTGGCATGAGAGCGGGCCACCACTGGATGGGCTGGCGGCAACGCTGGCCCATTTCGTTGACCGCCGAATTTGTCGCGCTGATCGCGTAGACGATCCCCCCGATTGCGGTTATCGCTCGCACGCGACGATGCGCGAACGAACGGGTGCCGCGATCTCAAGTACACTCCATAACCTCACCTCTGGCGCGATCCTGTCGCCGTTCACGCAACTTCGCCGTCTGCTGGCGGGCATCGAACCAGGACACGCTGCTCCGATCGAGTTGACGATTGGCGAGCCGCGCGAAGCGATGCCAGATTTCATCTCCTCAAAGCTCGAAGAGGCAGCAGATCTCTACGGCAAGTACCCACCGATCCGTGGCAGCGATGCATTGCGCCAAGCCATCTCCGGCTGGCTGTCGCGGCGCTATTCACTGACGGGACGCGTTGATCCCGCGACGGAAATTTTGGCTCTGAGCGGCTCGCGAGAAGGCTTGTTCTTCGCCGCCCTTCCAGCGGTGGGCCGCAAGGTGGTTGCGGGTCGCCCGGCGATTGTGATGTGCAACCCGTATTATTCGGCCTACGTCGCGGGCGCGCTGGGCGTTGGTGCCGAAGCTGTCTATCTAAATGCAGGCCCTACTACCCGCTTCCTGCCCGATCTCGATGAGCTGGCCAACGACGCAGCACTTCTCGCGCGCACGTGCGCGCTTTATCTTAACTCCCCGGCAAATCCCCAAGGCGTCGTCGCCGGCCGCGCGTACATCCTAAAAGCCCTGCGCCTCGCCCGCCAGCATGACTTCATGCTGTTCCTCGACGAGTGCTACTCGGAAATTTATACGGGTGACGCGCCGCCGGGCGGTCTCGAGGTCGCGTCGGCGACGCCTGAGCGCTTCGCCAATCTGGTCGTGTTTAACTCGTTGTCGAAACGCTCAAATCTCCCCGGCCTCCGGTCGGGCTTCTGCGCCGGCGACCCGGCTTTTATCGAAAGCTTCGCCGAAATCCGCAACATGTGCGCGCCAACCGTTCCCGGTCCAATCCAACACGCCTCGGTCGCCGCCTGGTCAGATGAAAGGCACGTCGAGACCTCCCGCTCGGCCTACGCCGAAAAGTTTGCGGTCGCCGACGAGGTGCTGGGCACCCGCTACGGCTATCGGCGGCCCGACGGCGGGTTCTGCCTTTGGCTCGATATGAGCCAATTTGGCGGCGGCGGTGACGCGGCGGTAACCTTATGGAAACGTTCCGGAGTCAAGGTCATACCGGGCGCATTCCTGGCCCAGACCGGCCGTGACGGAACCAACCCCGGCGCAAACTATGTCCGCGTTGCACTGGTTCAAGATACCGCGACGATCCGGGAAGCGCTTCAACGCATGACGTCCGTGCTGCGCTAGGGGTTTTTTCGCGTCCATGTCGCTCGACACACGAGGCATTGATCCGCAGCGGTTGCTTCCGCAATCGTTGGAGGACCGGCTCTTGAGCTGGCTCGCACGCTGTTCGGGCGTGGGCCTCCTCATGCTCGTCGCTATGCTGTGGGTGAGCTTGGCAACGTGGTCGCTAACCGATCCGAGCCTGACGCATGCGACCGCCTCGCCGGCCCGCAATTGGCTGGGCCCGCTCGGCGCTGTCGTCTCCGATCTGCTGTTACAGATGCTGGGCGTCGCAGCAATTCTAGCCCTTCTGCCACCGCTAGCGTGGTCATTCGAACTGATGCGCGAACGACGCCTGCATGGCGCCCGCAGCAAGTTCGGGTTCTATCCATTAGCCGTCTTAGCAATGGCCGGGGCCATCTCGGCTTTCCCCGTGCCCCAAGCGTGGCCGCTTCATCACGCACTGGGCGGCGTTCTGGGCGATGGCCTCTTAAAACTCGCCGTTCGTCTGTTCGCACTGATCAACGAAGACCGCGCGAACTTAGCGGCGGGCCTCGTTGTCTTTGCCGCCGCGTTGACAGCATTCGCCCGAAGCATCGGCCTCGATTTGGAATCGCTGAGCAAAGCCTGGCTGCGTGCGGCAACTGAGGCCGCAAGCCCGCAAGGCAATATTAGCATCGCCACAGCTCCAGCCGCCCGGGACGCTGTCGACCGCGCAAGAAGCTGGTGGAGCACGCGCGTTGCCCGCGCCGATCAAAAATCCGTGCCGGAAAGTCTCTACGGCGCTGGTGCAGAGTTGGCAGTGCCCGAGCCGCTCGCCCCGCACCATTGGACGCGCGATGAGCGCTACCCGCACCTTCACAGCTACGCGCCGCAGGCTGAGTCTGTGGCGCCAGACACGCGCGCTCTAACATCTGACAACGCCGCACCGTATGCCGGTTTTGATTTCAGCTTCCAACCGCGCCGCGATAAAGACGGCGACGTTCGCGAGCTGTCGTTCGACGTCAACACCGACGCTGCAAGCCGCGCCATCGCCGCTCGTTTCGCGCCCGGCATGATTGATGTGCCAGCGCCACAAAATCCGATAGCGAAAGCGCCGGCAGCACTGCAAGCGGCCAACAAGGCAGCGAACTTGCTGGGAAGCCTCGCCTTCCGCAAGTCGGAACCGGAGTGGAAGCGCCCGTCGCTCAATCTCCTGAAACGTGCCCCGGCGCAAAAGCCCGGACCTGAATTCACGCAAACCGTCATGCGCGGCAACGCCCGCTTGTTGGAAGATGTGTTGGCGGACTTCGGCGTCAAAGGCGAGGTCAAGGACATCAAGCCCGGCCCTGTCGTGACGCTCTATGAATTGGAGCCATCGCGCGGCACGAAATCATCGCGCGTGATCGGCCTTGCCGACGACATCGCGCGATCAATGAGCGTGGTCAGCGTCCGCGCCGCTGTCGTTCCAGGACGCAACGCGATCGGCCTAGAGCTTCCCAACATCCGCCGCGAGCCGGTTCACTTGCGCGAGATGTTCGAAGCCGACACGTTTAAAAATAACGATTTCTTGCTGCCGCTCGCGCTCGGCAAATCGATCGGTGGCGAACCAGTCATCGCCGATCTCGCCCGCATGCCGCATCTGCTCGTTGCCGGCACGACGGGCTCAGGCAAATCTGTCGGCATCAACGCGATGGTGCTGTCGTTGCTGTACCGCCATTCACCCGAAGACTGCCGCCTCTTGCTGATCGACCCGAAAATGCTGGAGCTGTCGGTTTACAACGGCATTCCGCACCTGTTGACGCCGGTCGTCACCGACCCGCAACGCGCCGTCGCCGCACTGAACTGGGCCGTCTCCGAAATGGAAGAGCGCTACAAACAGATGGCGTCGCTGTCGGTCCGCAACATCGACATGTTCAACAACCGCGTCCGCAACGCCAAGAAGCGCGGCGAATTGCTGGCCCGCACTGTCCAAACCGGTTTCGATAAGGCAGGCCAAGCCGTATTCGAAAAGCAGAAGATGGATCTCGAGCCGCTGCCGCACATCGTCATCGTCGTTGATGAGTTCGCCGACCTGATGAGCGTCGCCGGTAAGGATGTCGAAGGCGCGGTCCAGCGCTTAGCGCAAATGGCCCGTGCGTCTGGCATCCACATGATCATGGCGACGCAGCGTCCCTCAGTCGATGTGATCACCGGCACGATCAAAGCCAATTTCCCAACGCGCATTTCATTCAAGGTCACCTCGAAGATCGACAGCCGCACAATTTTGAACGAGCAGGGCGCCGAGCAATTGCTCGGCCAAGGCGACATGCTGTTTTCAACGGGCTCGGGCCACGTCGTCCGCGTCCACGGCGCGTTCGTGTCCGATGAGGAAGTCGAAGCGATCGCCAATGCGTTGCGCAGCCAAGGTCAACCCAAATACGTCGATGGCATCGCTGACACGCCGGTCGTTGATAACGGGCTGAGCGGCGAGCGCGTGCCAAGCGAAGGCGACATCTATGACCGCGCTGTCGCCATTGTGCTGCGCGATCGCAAAGCGTCGGTGAGCTATGTCCAGCGGCGCCTGTCGATTGGCTACAATCGCGCCGCCGACGTGATCGAGCGCATGGAACGCGAGGGCCTCGTCTCAGCAGCTAACGCCGTCGGTAAGCGCGAAATTCTGGTCGCGGCATCAGGTAGTGCTGACGCCGCCTGATCGAGCCGCCAGCCCGCACGTGTAAGCTGCCCAGCTTGCTTCACTCAACCACCTCAAGTATGCCCTCACATCGAGATTATCGCCCCGGTGTCGTCGCAATTTTTGCAGACATGATATCGCGCAACATGAGGGCGGTACGCCGAACGGGGCACTTGGAGAATGATGGGAACGGATATGACAGCGCTACGCCGCTTCGTGGCTTCTATTGCCTTTTTGAGCCTTTCGAGCGCCCTCTCAACGGCGCAGGAGCCAAAACCCGCTCCCGCCGCACCGCCCGCTGCTGCCGCCGCACCAGCAGCCGCTCCGGCCCCTGCCGCCGCTCCGGCCGTACAGCCCCCAGCAACGGCACCGCCAGCGGCCCCCAGCGGTTCGCCCGCAGCCGCAGCCACCCCTGACGCTGGCATAGGCGCCTGGAAACAGGAGGTCGCGCCGCTGAACGGCACGTCGGGCATCGCGCTCGACGAAAACCAGACCCAGCTCGTCAAAACGGTCAGCGGCTATTTCGCCGACCTTAAAGGCCTAAAGGGCTCGTTCCTGCAAACCGGCGCGGACAAAAAGAAACTCAAAGGCAAATTTCTGGTCAAGCGCCCGGGCAAATTCCGCTTCGACTACGCGCTGCCCTCCCGGCAAATCATCGTCTCGGATGGCGAATACTTGGCGATTCAGGACCTCGACCTGAACAACGAGGATCGCGTCGCACTCGATCAGACCCCGTTCCGCCTGTTGCTGCGCAAGGACGTCGATTTGCTCCGCGACGCCAAGATCATCGAGGTCCAAGAGGCCAACGACTTGATCGTGCTCGGTCTGCAAGACAAAAGCCCCGACACGCCTGGCCGGATAAAAATATTTTTAGCAACCAAGCCAGCGCTAGAGTTGAAAGAATGGGTAACAAGTGACGCCCAGGGTCTGGATACGCGCGTTGAGGTCACCGACGTGACTAAGGCCGACGACATCGATGCAAATCTATTTAAAATACAAACGCTTGGAGCAAAGACGGGCACGCCGCAATGAGCTTTTCGCAGGCAAATCACGGTGTTGCTGAACGGCGTCAGGCAATCCCGCAGATCATGATAACGTTGGATAACTGATCACATTTTCGTGATTAGGCAAAAAGCCCTCTATTGAAATCCTCGAAGCTGCGCTTAACTAGTTCTCATGCAGGTGGCGTCACCCTGTATTCGGTAAGTGCCCCCCGTCTGACCGAAGACGCCAACTGTGATACCGGCTTCCCTCCCGGTGTCAGCGCGTTAAGCGCATAGCGCCCAGTTCCTCCCCCCGGAACTGGGCGCTTTCTTTTATGGACACTCTTGTCTAATTGGGATCAGCTTTTTTTACTTGCGCATCAGAGGTTGTATCACGCGCAATTTAGTCGACCGCTCGTTAATGCAGCGGATGGGCAGTCGTCGCGCTTAATGAACCTAACGTCCCCGGTATCCCGCCATAACTTGCCAATCCGCCAAGCGCGCTATCGAATGACCGCAGTTCCTGCGCCAAGATTTCCAGTCGCGCGGCGATCTTGTGGGTCAAATGCTCGGCCAGTTGCGGATCATCTGCCATTGCTTCGTGCATCTCGGTTCGCCGCAGGCGCAACGCCCTGACGGTGCCGCGCGCAATGATTGTCGTCGAATGAACCATCTCGACCAGCATCGCGAGTTCGCCCAGCATCGAGCCTTCGGGAATGATCTCCGGCGGTTCGCCAGCATCAATGCCGCTGACGCGCACAGCGTCTCCCGACACGAGCACAATTGCCGCTTCACCAAGCTGGTCTTCTTCGATGATGATATCGCCGGGCCGGTAAATGATCCGATCCGCGCGACGTACGATTTCCGTCAACTGAAGTGGCTTCAACCCTTGGAACAAGGGCAGATGCAAAAACGGTTTGACGAGGGCATCCATCGCCATCGGGCACGACTCCATATCTGAAACGAAGAACTGGAACGCGACTGACGCGACAGCAGAGACCTACACACTGGTCCTGCACAAAGAGCGAAGGCGTCGAAACACCGGCCGTCGTACTCTGAAACGCTACTCACCACATCGGGACGGCACGGTCTACCCCGGGTGTGGACATCGTGGGGATAGGCTGGGACAACCCACGATGATTGCTACGTCGAGAGCTTATATCCACCGCTTTCCGTGATCAAAAGCTCAGCATTTGATGGGTCTTTTTCAATTTTCTGACGAAGCCGGTAGATGTGTGTCTCAAGCGTGTGCGTTGTGACGCCAGCGTTGTAACCCCAGACTTCGTGCAGCAGCACATCACGCGACACGACCTTGTCACCCGACCGGTACAGATATTTGAGGATCGACGTCTCTTTTTCCGTCAGCCGAACTTTCGAGCCTTCGTCATCGACGAGCAGTTTCGACGCGGGCCGGAACGTATACGGTCCGATTGCAAAAACGGCGTCTTCGCTCTGTTCGTGTTGGCGCAGCTGCGCGCGAATGCGGGCGAGCAGCACGGCAAATTTGAAAGGCTTCAAAACGTAATCGTTGGCGCCAGCGTCAAGACCTAAGATCTGATCGGCGTCGGACGTATTGCCGGTCAGCATGAGGATTGGTGTTTTGAACCCAGACTTGCGCAGCAATTTAACGGCTTCGCGTCCATCCATGTCGGGAAGCCCGACGTCGAACACGACGAGATCGAACCGGCCGGCTTTTGCCGCTTCGATGCCTTTGCTTGCGGTGTTGGCTTCCGAAACGTCAAACTCGTCGTGGAGTACCAGCTGATCCTTGAGGGAGGTGCGGAGATCCTCGTCGTCGTCGACGAGAAGGACCTTACGTGCCGTGCTCATGGATGGTGGCTCCAATGTCGGTGGGTTGTCGAACAGTCAGAACGCAAACCCTAGCATCCCGCACGCGGGCAACATAGGGTCGCTACCGGCCAAAAGAACAGCAATCCTCAGTCGAGGTCAAAGCGAAATGCCGATAATCCCGCGCGCCCGCAAATCTGGCCGCGACGCGCCCTCTCCGCTGACCGTCAAAGCGCTGCGCGCGAGCGCCACAACCGGGGTTTTGCGTCTGGGATCCCTAACGCTTCCATGCGCGCTCGGCAGCAGCGGCGTCAGCGTGCGCAAGCGCGAAGGTGACGGCGCAACTCCGCGCGGAAGTTTTCGGCTGCTCTGCGTTTTCTACAATCCCCTCACGACACGCCGCCCGCAAACGTCGCTACCCGTTGCGCCCGCTACGCGACAAGACGGGTGGTGTGATGACCCGGCTGACCGCAACTATAATCGCCGCGTACGCCACCCCTACCCCGCGAGCGCGGAACGCTTGTTTCGCAGCGATGCCGTCTATGATGTGATCGTCGTGATCGATTACAATATTCGCCCGCGCATTCGCTATCGCGGCAGCGCGATCTTCATGCACGTCGCGCGTCCAGGCCTTTCGCCAACCGAAGGCTGCGTCGCGCTTCGCAAGGCCGATCTGCTGCGCGTGCTGAAAAAAGCGAACCGCCACTCTCGGCTCATCATCAGCGGCTAAGGCAAATATAAAAAAGACCCGGAGCTTCGCAGCGCCGGGCCAAGTGATGAGCACATCTAGGGAAGCCGTGTGCTCGGGAGGATCGTGATCGCGGCCCCCGATGACAGGGAGCCGCGAATATTCAAAGCCTAGTAGTTGTAAGCGCGTTCGCCATGATCGGTGATGTCGAGGCCTTCACGCTCGTGATCGGTTCCTGGACGAAGCCCGATCAGAATGTCCACGAACTTGAACAGGATCGCCGAGCCGACGCCGCTCCACACGAGCGTGAGCAACACGGCCTTGGCTTGCGCCGTCAGCTGCGTGATCATGTCGTACGTGCCGACCGCCAGTTCGCCGGGCTTCGAGATGTAGTCCGGGATGCCTGTGCCGCCGAGGTTCGGATCAACGAGAATGCCGACTGCCAAAGCACCGACAATACCGCCAACGCAGTGGATGCCGAAGACATCGAGGCTGTCATCGTAGCCGAACGAACTCTTGATTGCCGAGGTGAACATGAAGCAGATCGGGCTGACGATGAGGCCGAGTGCGATCGCCCCCATGACGCCGACGAAACCGCATGCTGGCGTAATCGCGACCAGACCCGCAACCACACCCGACACGAGGCCAAGCGCCGATGGCTTGCCCTTGGTCGCCCATTCCATGATCATCCACGACAAGGCAGCAGCGGCTGTTGCGAGGAACGTGTTGATGAAAACCAGACCGGCGAACCCGTTGATCTCGAGGTTCGAACCAACGTTGAAGCCGAACCAGCCGACCCACAGCAACGCTGCGCCGATCATGCACATCGTCAGCGAGTGCGGTGGCATGGCTTCGCGGCCATAGCCGATACGCTTGCCGAGGATGAGGCAACCGACTAAGCCTGCAATACCAGCGTTGATATGCACGACAGTTCCGCCTGCGAAGTCAAGCGCGCCCCATTGGAACACTTTGCCCGCATCAGCCAGAACGCCGTCGAGTGCCGCTTGTGCTGCAACCTTGCCTTCGCCTGTCGCCGCAGCGAGTGCCTTGGCCGCGTTGCCAAACGCATCAGGACCGCCCCAATACCAAACCATGTGGGCAATCGGGAAGTAGATGCAGGTGACCCACAGCGCCATGAACAGCAGCATGGCTGAGAACTTCATGCGCTCGGCAACCGCGCCGAGGATGAGGCACGGCGTGATGCACGCGAAGGTCATCTGGAAGACGATGTAGACGTATTCAGGGATGTAGACGCCGTTGGAGAAGGTCGCGGCCACCGTCGTTGAATCGACGCCCTTCAGGAAGGCCTTCGAGAAACCGCCAACGTAGCTATTGAGCTCGCCGCCATTCGTGAACGCCATCGAGTAGCCGTAGAAGACCCACAGCAGCGCGACGAGACACAACGTGGCGAACACCTGCATGAACATCGACAGCATGTTCTTGGTGCGCACCAGACCGCCGTAGAACAGCGCGAGGCCGGGCACCGTCATCAGCAAGACCAGGATTGACGATGCGACCATAAAGGCCGTGTCGCCCTTGTTGGGAACCGGCAGAGCAGGCGCGGCAGCCGTCGCCTCAGCCGCCGGTGCGGCCGCTTCCTGTGCGAGCGCTGGATCGATGAACAGCGCCAGCGCCCCGAGTGCACCAAGGGCCCCCAGGCCCAAAGCGCCGCGCGCTAAAAGTCGTGACGTCATGTGAAAGCTCCTGATGTTCGAAGAAATCAAAGGAAAGCCGGCCCACGCGGGCCAAAGCTCTGCATTTCAAAGCGCGTCGTCGTCCGATTCCCCCGTGCGGATGCGGACCGTGTGTTCGATGCTCGAGACGAAGATTTTGCCGTCGCCGATCTGGCCGGTTTTCGCCGCGCGCTGAATGGCGGCGATGGCTTTGTCGAGCTGGGCGCCGGGCACGACCACCTCGATCTTGATCTTTGGCAGGAAGCTGACCGCGTACTCGGCGCCGCGATAAATTTCCGTGTGCCCCTTCTGCCGCCCGTAACCCTTGACCTCAGTCACCGTCATGCCCTGCAAGCCGAGATCGGTCAGCGCTGAGCGCACCTCCTCGAGCTTAAAAGGTTTGATCACTGCCGTGATGAGCTTCATGCGAGCCCCTCCTGTTGAAATACCAGCTGACAGCTGGATGCTCAGTCTTCACCCCAACTCAGCGCCGCAGAGCCGGTATCGAGGGGACAGGAGTCAATTCGCGTGCCAACTTTGGCCCAAACCGACAAGCACTTGTTTCAGCAATATAAATCGAATAGAGGCCCACTGAGCCGGACGACAAGCAGCAATCGATCAGCACAAAAAACATGCAACTCGCGTTGAGTGACGGCTATTTGAGCACAAATGCCGTATCGCGCTTTCGCATCAATCCCTCTTGGACCGTCGAGGCGACAAGCCGGCCGCTGCGATCAAAGATTTCGCCGCGGCAGAACCCCCGCGCGGCGAAGGCGCTGGGACTATCCTGGGCATACAAAAGCCAGTCATCAACGCGAAATGGTCGGTGAAACCACATCGCGTGGTCGAGGCTTGCCAGTTGGATGTCGCGATCAAACAGCAGCTTGCCGTGCGCGACGAGCGCCGTGTCCAGCAGCGTGAAGTCGGACGCATAGGCCAGCACCGCCTGATGGAGGTTTGCAATGTCGGGCAGCTTACCATTGGTCCGCAGCCAAACCGCCTGCCGCGCCGGACGCGGCTCCCGGCTCGTATATCGGCTCGGATCGACAATGCGCACGTCGATTGCGTGCTCGCGGCTCCAGTAGGCGCGCATGTTCTCGGGCAAATGCGCGAGCATTTTGGCAACGAGATCCTTGGCCGACGGTAAAGTCTCCGGCCCCGGCACCTCGGGCATCGTCGATTGATGATCGAAGCCGTCTTCCTGTTTGTGGAACGACGCGCTCATGGCAAAGATCGATCGGTCGTGCTGCAGCCCGCGGACCCGCCGCGTCGCAAAGCTGCCCCCGTCCCGGATGCGCTCGACGTCGTAGATGATCTCGTGATCAGGATCGCCCGCGAGCAGGAAATAGCCGTGCAGGGAATGGATCTCCCGGTCGGCTCCGACCGTCCCGGCAACCGCCGCCAGCGCTTGCCCAAGAACCTGGCCGCCATAAACCCGCTGCCATCCCTCGCCCGCGCGTGGCCCCCG
>JANOCZ010000010.1:0-2796 GCA_031412455.1 Hyphomicrobium sp.
GTCGCGTCGGTAAAGGATCTGTAGTACGGCTCCGCTGCGGGGATCTTTCTCTACGTATTCATGCTCTGGAAGAACTCGCCGTTGGTTTTGGTCGAGCGGAGTTTGTCGATCAGGAATTCGATGCCGTCCTGCGTGCCCATCGGATTCAGGATGCGACGCAGAACGTACATCTTCTTGAGTTGATCTTTCGGGACCAACAGATCTTCCTTACGTGTGCCCGACTTGGCGATGTCGATCGCCGGGAAGACGCGTTTGTCGGACACCTTGCGGTCGAGCACGACTTCCGAATTGCCGGTGCCTTTGAATTCTTCGAAGATGACTTCGTCCATGCGCGAGCCGGTATCGATCAGGGCCGTCGCGATGATGGTCAGCGAGCCGCCTTCTTCGATATTGCGAGCCGCACCGAAGAAGCGTTTCGGGCGCTGCAGGGCGTTCGAATCGACGCCGCCGGTCAGCACCTTGCCCGATGAGGGAACGACGGTGTTATAGGCGCGGCCGAGGCGCGTGATCGAGTCCAGCAAAATCACGACGTCGCGTTTGTGCTCGACGAGGCGTTTGGCTTTTTCGATGACCATTTCGGACACCTGGACGTGGCGTGATGGCGGCTCGTCGAACGTCGAGGAAATGACCTCGCCTTTGACCGAGCGCTGCATGTCGGTGACTTCCTCGGGACGCTCGTCGATCAGCAGGACGATCAGGTAGCATTCGGGATGATTGGTCGTGATCGAGTGGGCGATGTTTTGCAACAGCACCGTCTTGCCCGTGCGCGGCTGAGCGACGATCAAAGCGCGCTGGCCCTTGCCCATCGGGGCCACGATATCGATAACGCGTGATGACAGATCTTTGATCGTCGGGTCTTCGATTTCGAGTTTGAGCCACTGCGTCGGGTAGAGCGGCGTCAGGTTGTCGAAATGGCTCTTATGCTTGGTCTTCTCGGGGTCTTCAAAGTTGATGTTTGAGACTTTGAGAAGCGCGAAGTAACGCTCGCCATCCTTGGGTGAGCGGATCTGGCCCTCGACCGTGTCGCCGGTGCGCAAAGCGAAGCGGCGGATTTGTGAGGGCGAGACGTAAATGTCATCGGGACCTGGCAGATAGTTCGCTTCGGGTGAGCGCAAAAAGCCAAAGCCATCCTGGAGGACTTCGACGACGCCGGTCGCGGAAATCTCGGTATCCTGGGTCGCCAATTGCTTCAGCGTCGCGAACATCAACTCTTGCTTGCGCATGGTCGAGGCGTTTTCGACACCGGCTTCTTCAGCGAATGTGACGAGCTCGGCTGGGGATTTGTTCTTCAAATCCTCGAGCTTCATTTCCTTCATTATCAAAACTCCGGCGGTGGCACGCGAATGCGGCAATGGGGAGAAATCGGGGCGGTGTGGAAAGCGTGAGGCGAATCTCTAAACGCGTAGGGTGGACACAGGCGTTGCGTGTGTGAGGGATATTTTTAAGGGGGTGGACGGACAAAGCAGGGCGCCTTGCCATGAGGCTACCAGCCGTTTTTGGCCAGCCCACCGGTGACGGCATAGCCGTCGTAGCCACGATGTGGTTGATGAACGCTTGAAATATAGCAGAATTTAAAGTCCGCGCAACGCCCTTCAGAAGGGTTTTACGATTACCAGCACGACAATCGCGATCATCAACACGGTCGGAACCTCGTTGACCATCCGCCAATGCCGAGGTGTGCGCTCATTGCGGTCCTGTTCGAACGCGCGCTGGGCGGCGGAAAGGTAGCCGTGAGCCCCTGTTAGGAGCACCACAAGGGCCAATTTGGCCCAGAACCAAGGCGCGGTGAAATGATTTCCGGCCCAAGCCAGCCACACGCCCAAGACCCAGGATATGGCCATCGCCGGCTGCATGATGATCTGGAGCAGGCGGCGTTCCATGATTTTAAAGGTTTCGGATTGGGCCGAACCGCGTGGCGCGTCGCAATGGTAGATGAAAAGCCGCGGCAGGTAGAGCAATCCCGCCATCCAAGAAATTATAGCGACGACGTGCGCGGCCTTGATCCACGGATAAGCGCTGGCGCCCATCAGCGCGGCGGCGCCAAGAACGACCGCAAGGACGACGAGCAGCGCGAGACCAGCGCGTTTTTCCGGGCGAGCGGTTTGTGTGACACCTGTCATTTCAAGTTCGCCGGCGGACGCGCTCGACGAGGCGCGCAACGTGTTCAGGTGGTGTTTGCGGGACTATGCCGTGGCCAAGATTGAAAATGAACCGGCGGCCTTTCATCGTCGCTAGTATCTTATCGATACGTTGGTCCAATGCTTCGCCGCCGGCGACAAGCAACAGCGGATCGAGATTACCCTGAGCGACGGTCACGTGCGAGATCTGCTGCATGACGTCGAGCGGGCAGGACGTATCGCAACTGACGCCGTCGACTCCGGTCTCAGTGACGAAGCGCGCCAACATCGAGGCTGCACCACGCGGAAAGCCGATGATCGGCACATCGGGATAACGCGTTTTCAAGGCGGCGACGATGCGCTTGGTCGGCGCCAAGACCCAAGTTTCAAATTGATCGTCCGCTAGGCTTCCAGCCCAACTGTCGAAAATTTGGATGACGCCGGCGCCAGCTTCGATCTGGCCCATCAGGTAGGTCACTGACGCTTCGCACAACACGTCGATCAGCTGGCTAAAGCCCGCCGGATCGCGGTAAGCCCAACTGCGGGCCTGCGCCTGATCGGTCGAACCGCGGCCTTCGACCATGTATGTGGCGACCGTCCAGGGCGCGCCGCAAAACCCGATCAATGCCGTCTCGTGCGGCAGATCTTGTCTCAGTCGCGCGACGGTCTCACAAACGGA
>JANOCZ010000011.1:0-5505 GCA_031412455.1 Hyphomicrobium sp.
TGCGGCAATCGTCTGGTCGCGGGCATTGAGCCACCGGCCGATATCGACGGCAGCCCCAATGAACATAAACATGGCCATCGCCATGAGCCCGAAAATGATCGCAACGTCGCCAGCGGTCTCTTCGGTGAACCGGGTCAGACCTGACCAGGGTCGGGATCGCCCCCCTGGCGGGGCCTCCCGGTTGGGAGCTGAAGCAGAGGTCATCCGCTTCACCTGGATAGTAGACATAGTACGCCTCCTGCACAATTATTGGCATTTGCAGAATAGGCGACGATCTCTTTAAGACAGATTAAGTCCAATAGTAGCTTTGAAATCAGTTCAAATTATATATATACAGTTTTAGTCAAATTTAATTCAAATGTTTTACTTACAAAAAAGATATTATTAACAAATAATACTACAGAAAGAAGTAGATCACCAAAGTTTCGCCAAGAATATCAACTGCTTGACCAACGTCAGCCCAACCTGCAACAGGCGTGAGACATAAAGACTTGTTTATATGTTGTTGCGCGCCTAAGCCGGCCCCGCTATAGACCGCTCCAATGTCGCAACTTTTTTTCCCACCCGTTGATGCGCGGGCGGAGCTTTTTGCCGACCCATTTCAACCGACGCCGTTGACCGCGAACCGCGACCAAAAGGAACGAAAATGAGTGACCGTCACGACTACATCGTCAAGGATCTGAGCCTCGCTGAATGGGGTCGCAAAGAGATCGCTATCGCCGAAACTGAGATGCCGGGACTGATGGCAACGCGCGAAGAATACGGCGCCTCCCAACCCCTCAAGGGCGCCCGCATTGCCGGATCGTTGCATATGACGATCCAAACAGCTGTGCTGATTGAGACCTTGGCAGCCCTCGGCGCCGACATCCGCTGGGTCTCTTGCAACATCTACTCGACCCAAGATCATGCGGCCGCCGCCATCGCCGCCAAAGGCATTCCGGTATTCGCCTGGAAAGGCGAAACGCTCGTCGACTATTGGGACTACACCCGCAAACTGTTCGAGTGGGGCGATGGTGGCATGCCCAACATGATCCTCGACGACGGCGGCGATGCAACGATGTTCGTCCACCATGGACTGCGCGCCGAGAACGGCGACACGGCGTTCCTCGACAAACCTGAATCCGAAGAGGAAGAAGTTTTCTACGCCCTCCTGAAAAAGACGCTCAAAGAAAAGCCAAAAGGCTGGTTCGCAGCCCTCGCCAAGAACATCAAGGGCGTTTCCGAGGAAACCACGACCGGCGTGCATCGCCTTTATGAGATGCACAAGAAGGGCCTGCTGCTGTTCCCGGCGATCAACGTCAACGACTCGGTAACCAAGTCGAAATTCGACAACCTCTACGGCTGCCGCGAATCCCTCGTCGACGGCATTCGCCGCGGCACCGACGTGATGATGGCTGGCAAAGTTGCGTTCGTGGCCGGCTTCGGCGACGTCGGCAAAGGCTCGGCTGCTTCGCTGCGTCAAGCCGGTTGCCGCGTCATGGTCTCCGAAATCGACCCGATTTGCGCCCTTCAAGCGGCCATGGAAGGCTACGAGGTCACGACCATGGAGGACGCGGCCACCCGCGCCGACATCTTCGTCACCGCGACCGGCAACAAGGACGTCATTACCGCCGATCACATGCGCGCCATGAAGGATCGCGCGATCGTCTGCAACATCGGCCACTTCGACAATGAAATTCAGGTTGCAAGCCTGAAAAACTTCAAATGGCAGAACGTCAAACCGCAGGTTGACGAAATCGAGTTCCCAGACGGCAAACGGATCATCCTGCTGTCGGAAGGGCGTCTCGTGAACCTTGGCAACGCGATGGGGCATCCCTCATTCGTGATGTCTGCATCCTTCACCAACCAGACGCTGGCCCAGATTGAACTTTGGACCAATCTCGGCAAGTACGAGAAGCGCGTCTACACGTTGCCCAAGCACCTCGACGAGAAGGTCGCGATGCTGCACTTGAACAAGATCGGCGTGAAGCTCACCAAGCTCCGTCCCGACCAATCGGCCTATATCGGGGTCAGCCCGGACGGCCCGTTCAAGTCCGACCACTATCGCTACTAAGCCCACGTCCGGCCGGAACGCTGCCGGAAAATCTCAACTAGCGACGCGGCGCGCGGGGAACACTTCGCGCGCCGTTGTCATATTAAGCTCACGTTACGCTGGCGGCGCAGCCCCAAGCTTCGCATAATCAGCGGATTGATTCGCGGACTGAACCCCCTGAGTCGACGCCGCCATCCCTTGTTTCGAGTTCGCCGCGGCAACCCTCGTCGCGTCGCAAGCCGCTGAGGCCACTCGAGACCGGATCGAAATGCGCCGTATTGCCAACAAAGCTCAACATTCGACCACCCGGCGGCAGCTAGCCCTGCTTCTGCTGGCCGCGATGGGTTGCGTCACCGCGCTGCTGTCAACGTTCCTCACGGGCCACGGCTTCAAATCCGATCAGTTGGACCTGCGTCATGTCTCGCTGATCGCGATCGTCGCCGGCGCCGCTTTTATCGCCGGTCTGATCGTTTGGCACATGGCAAGTGCTGCCCGCCGCGAGGCCCGTTATGCCAAAGCCGAGAGCATGCAACTGCGCCGCAACCTGGCCGCCGCCGACGCCATCATTCGCGCCGAGCAGCAGGTCTTGATTTTCTGGGAACAGGGCCAAGCCGTTCGCATCGTCGCCCACACGCTGACCGGCGTCGCGGGCCTCCCCGAAAACCACACCGAAATCCTCCGCTTCGGCCATTGGCTGGAGCCCAAAGGCGCGCAGGCGCTGAAGGCCGCGCTCGATCAGTTGTTCGCGCACGGTCTAGCCTTCAACATCATTCTCAAAACTCTGGCCGGCGGAAATGTCGAAGCTGAGGGACGTGCCGCGGGCGGACGCGCCGTGCTGCGTTTGAAGGACATCGCCGGCTACAAACTCGAACTCGCGACAATCCACGATCAGCACGCGACCTTGGCGCGCGACATTCGCTCCTGCCGCGCACTGCTCAATACGCTGCCGATGCCGGTATGGCTGCGCGCCGCCGATGGCCGGCTGTCTTGGGTCAACACCGCGTACATCTCGGCCGTCGATGCCGCCTCCGAAGCCGAAGTCCTCGACCGCCAAATCGAGTTGTTGGAAAGCCGCCAGCGCAAGTCCGTCGCCAAATCCATGACCATGGGCGAAAGCTATCGCGCCCGCGTCCACCTTGTCGCCGGCGGCGAACGGCGTCCGCACGATATCGTTGTGCTGCCGGTCGACGGCGTGATGGCCGGCGCCGCCATCGACGTGACGGCCATTGAAACGGTCCAAGGCGAACTCGAACGCCAGATCGCCGCCTACGATCGCACCCTGCACCGCGTTGAAACCGCCGTTGCGATTTTCAACCGCGACCAGCAGCTCGTTTTTTTCAACGACGCCTATCGCAAACTCTGGCAGCTCGACGCCGACTGGCTGCGCACCCGCCCGGCCGACAGCGCCATTCTCGACCGCCTCCGCGAACAGGGCAAACTTCCCCCGGTCGTCAATTACCGCGATTGGAAAGCGCGCGTGCTGGCGTGTTATCAGACCGGCGCTGAGCTCGAAGATGGCTGGCACCTGACTGACGGCCGCATCGTCCACGTCATGGGCGAACAACGGCCCGACGGCGGCGTGACGTATCTGTTTGCCGATGAAACCGAACGCTTGTCGCTGGAAAGCCGCTATAACGCGTTCATCGACGTCCAGCGCGAAACGCTGGACAGCCTAAGCGAAGGCGTCGCCGTGTTCGGCACCGACGGCCGTCTGAAACTTTACAATCGCGCTTTCTCAGACATCTGGAAAATTCCAGCCCGGCTCGCCGAATTTCCGCACATCGACGAAGTCATCCGTCTTGCGTCCGCGCTGCACGCCGATCCCGGCACGTGGTCGCGCATCCAACGCGCGGCAACCGCTTTCCTCGATGAGCGCGAAACGTTCGAAGGCCAGATGCTGCGCGCCGACTTGAGCGTCATCGATTACGCTCTGATGCCCTTGCCCGACGGCGCGACGCTTTTGACCTTCGCCGACGTGACCGATGCGCGCCGTGCCGAAAACGCTCTCGTTGAGCGCAACGAAGCCCTGATCGCCGCCGACCGGTTGAAGACGCAGTTCATCGGCCACATCTCCTATGAGCTGCGCACGCCGCTGACCAACATCATCGGTTTCAGCGAATTGCTGGCTAGCCCCTTCATGGGCGATCTCAACGACAAGCAGCGCGAATACGTGGCCGACATCATGACGTCGTCGAAGACGTTGCTCTCTATCATCGACGACATTCTCGACCTCGCAACCATCGACGCCGGCAGCCTGGAGTTGCGCTTGACCCCAGTCGGCGTCCGCACCGTGATCGACTCAGCGATCCTCGGTATCCGCGAACGCGCCATCCGCTCGCGCCTGACGATCGAGATTGCCGTTGCCGACGACGTGTCAGAATTCATGGCCGACGAGGCCCGGATGCGCCAAGTGCTCTACAATCTCCTGTCCAATGCCGTGGGCTTCTCCAAAGCCGGCGATAGGGTGGAACTGACCTGTTGGCGCGAGCACGGCGAAGTCGTGGTATCCGTCGAGGACCACGGCGTCGGCATCCCTCACGATCAATTGACGCGCGTCTTCCAGCGCTTCGAGAGCCGTAGCCAAGGCTCTAACCATCGCGGTGCCGGCCTGGGCTTGTCGATCGTCAAGAGCCTCGTTGAACTGCACGGCGGCACAGTTGCCATCACCTCTGAGGAAAACCGCGGCACCGTCGTGACGGTCCGCATCCCCGAACGCCCGCTGCCGACCGAGCAAGACGATACGATGCTGGTGACACGGTCACGGCGCGCGGCGTAGACTGGGCGCTCATGTCGACGCCCATCATCCTCACTGAATTAAACGAGCCCGGCCTCGAGCGCCTTGCGCAAGAGGTGGCCTTCTGGCTTGTGCCGGGCGACCTGCTGTTGCTCGACGGCGATCTGGGCGCAGGCAAAACGACGTTCGCCCGCGCGCTGATCCGTGCGCTCTCGGGTGATGCCGCGCTCGAGGTACCAAGCCCGACGTTCACTCTGGTGCAAACCTATGACACCCGCCGCTTTACCCTTGCCCATTTCGATTTATACCGCCTCGAAGATCCAAGCGAACTTGGCGAGCTGGGCCTTGACCAAGCCTTGCAGCGCGGGGCTGCGGTGATCGAATGGCCATCGCGCGCCGCCGCGCAACTGCCGCCCGAGCGCATCGCACTGACGATCTCGGAAACCACATCCATTGACCACCGCCACGTCGCTCTCACCGCGTCTCGAGATATCGCCTTGCGCCTCGCCCGCTTCGCCGACATCCGACGCTTTGTCGAACCCAACGGCTGGGGCAGCCCCGATACGCGGCTGTCCTACCTGCAAGGCGATGCCTCGGCGCGCCGTTACGCGCGGCTGGAAAAACCAAACGGAGCACGCGCCATTCTCATGGACGCGCCCCGCCAACCCGACGGCCCGCCAATCCGCGACGGCAAACCCTACAGCCGCATCGCTCATCTCGCCGAAGACGTCCGCCCGTT
>JANOCZ010000012.1:0-3432 GCA_031412455.1 Hyphomicrobium sp.
TCGTCCGCCGAGCCCAGCCCGCAATTCAAGCCCGCATAGAGGCCCTGTGATACGCCACCGACGCGCGTGAAAAAACCGTGCCGGATGCCGGGCTGGGCGGCGAGATTTGGCGCCTCGATCGGTTGCGGCATCTCTTGAGCCATGATTATCCCTTGATGCCGAAGCCGGGCAACGGCGGCAACTGCGGCGACCGAAAGCCGACGACCTTAAACCGCGTCCCCATTCCTTGCGGTGCAATCAAGCGTGCAATGCCAGCTTCGATTTCTCCAGCCCTCTGCGCGTTGGCCGACATCAACCGCGACGCCCGCTCGATAATGCCGAGGGCCCCCAGAAATTCCGTTTGCGTGACCGGCCCGTCGATCGCCAGGCCAGCGGTATGCAACACCGTCGCGAGCTCGAAAAAACTGATCTGTGCCGAAAGATCGGCTTCACCTGGCGACGTCAACGGCGATTCGTAAGCGTGGCCGCGGACGGCCTGCAGGGTATCGCCGCTGACCGGATCGACATGCCCGTAGTCGATGATGAGGCCGGCGATAGGCCCCCTCCCGTTGAGCGCTCGAAACGCCTCGGCCAGCCGTTGCGGCCTTTGACTTTCAACGATCGCGCCCGGCGCAACCTGCGCGCCTGGTGCATTAAGATAGTCAGGCGCCGGTTGCCCAGCCATGGTCGTGAATGAGAGCTGCCCGGCCGGGTCGAGGCCAACGCCGCGCGATTGCCAGCCGTCATTTGTCCAGATCCATTGCTCGACGGGCCAAGCGTCGAGAAATTCGTTGGCAAGGATGATCGCCGGTGTTGCGAACCCGGCGAGATTCTGCCCCCACGTGACCGGCACCTGAGCCTCGCTCAAAGCCGCCCGTTGCTCCTCAGCAAGTGTCGGGCTGAGTTCGAGCAAATGCACGGAAACCGCTTCGGCAAATCCTGGTACGACACGCGCCGCCCGCAAGGCATCGCGCATCATCGTCCCGCGCCCCGCGCCGTACTCGACGAGCTTGACGGCGGGCGGCGAGCCAAGCACCTGTTGCCACACGACCGCCGACCACAGCCCGATCAATTCCCCGAAAACTTGGCTGATCTCAGCGGCGGTCACGAAGTCACCGGCGCTGCCAATCACGTTGCGCGTCGCGTAGTAACCGCACTCCTCGTCCCACAAGCACTGGGACATGTATTGCGAAACTGGAATGGGCCCGGACTGGGCAATCTGCTGTTTGAGTTTGAGCGCCAGCGCTGTATCGCGTCGCGCCTCGGGATCGTAGGTCACGCTGTTTGCCGCTCGTTAGATGCGTCTCGCCGCGCAATTATGATAAAGTAGATACCGAGCAGAAGCATTGGCAAAGAATACATCTGACCCACCGTGAACGGCGCGATGTTGAGGGCGTGAACGGCCTCGGGTTCGCGGAAAAATTCGCAGATCGTCCGCGCGATCGCATACCACACGAGCCAAACGCCGGTGACGAGACCAGGTCGCTTCAAACCCAAGACCCAATGCGTCATGACCCGCATGATGATCATCATGACGAGCCCTTCGAGCGCTGCTTCATAGAGTTGGCTCGGATGCCGGGGCTCGCTGCCGCCATTGGGGAACACCATGCCGATCCCGGCGTCCGTAACGCGCCCCCAATGTTCCGCATTGATGAAGTTGGCGACCCGCCCGAATAGTAGCCCGAACGGCGAGGCAGCGCAGCACAGGTCCATGACTGAGCGCACTGGTACCTTGAACTGCCGCGCGAACAGCACGATCGCAATCGCCGATCCAATCAACGCACCGTGAAACGACATCCCCCCACGCCAGACCTGAAACACCTCCAGCGGATGCTCGAGATAATATGCCGGATCGTAAAGCACCACTTGTCCAAGACGGCCGCCGATGATGACCGCGAGCGTTACGTAAAGGAGGAGGTCATCGACCCGCTCGATGCCGAAGGGTGCTTGTTTCTTTGCCCACAGGCTCGGTGTGGACAACAGTCGCCGGACGTACAGCCATCCAAGGATCAACCCCGCCATATAGGCCAGGCCGTACCACTTGATTGACAGCGGACCGATCGCAATCGCCACCGGGTCGATGTTGGGGTAGGCGAGGGCGGCGAGCGTCATCATGATCTGAGAGTTCCGGGGCTCTGGGGTGGCGTGAACCCGTGCAGCAGGCCCGTTTTTCGGGAACCACTGACAAGTGTCAAGAGGCAGCGCTTTTCTGACCTCTTAAGCTTCTAAACCTTGTGACCGTCGCCGCCTGCCGCCATATTCGGGCAACACGACCTAGCCACCAAGGACCACTCAATGACCCAGACCTCAAATCGTATCTTTGATGATTTCGCCAAGCTGATGACGGATGCGGCCGGCGCAGCCGAAGGCATGAAGCAGGAGGCGCAGGCGCTGTTTAAAAGTCAGTCGGAGCGTATCCTGCGCGATATGGATGTCGTTACCCGGGAAGATTTCGAAGTGGTGAAAGCCATGGCGCAAAAAGCCCGCGAGGAGAACGAGGCGCTGTCGCAGCGTTTGGCGGCCCTGGAAGCCGCGTTAGCTCTCAAGCCGTGATTAGCAAAACTTAAGCCTCAGTCACGTCATCCACACCCAATGCAAAGTTCTCTACATCAATTTGCGTGACCGGATCATTTTTGCCTTACCCGCCCGTGCGTTGCCACTTTGACCGTGGACAATGGCCCGCGAGACGACCGCTCGCCTTGCGACTCGCAGGCCCCTCTGTTTTGGTCCAGCGAGCGTAAGTACGCCGTGTGATGAACCAAACGTCGCTGCTCGAAGATCCTCGGGTGTGCGCCTGCGACTGACGCGATTTATTTAAAAGGAATTGCAAGAATGGCATCGGCCGAACGCAGCTGCGATCGCATCCTCAATCCAATCGATCTGATCGAGCAGCTGGCACACAGCCATGACTGGCCAGCCGATCGCTCAAGCGATGACGAACTGACGCTGATCGTGGCCGGAACGTGGGCTGATTATCACATCTCGCTCAATTGGCGCGATGATCTTGAAGCGCTGCATCTGGCGTGCGCCTTCGACTTCAAGGTGCCCGCAAACCGCTTGCCGGAAATGTACCGACTCGTCGCCCAAATCAATGAACAGCTGTGGCTTGGTCATTTCGATCTCTGGACCCAAGAGGGCCTAGTCATGTTCCGTCATGCACTCCTGCTGAACGGCGCCGTTCCAACGATCCAGCAATGCGAAGCCATGCTCAAAGCCGCGCTCGAAGGCTGCGAACGCTACTACCAGGCCTTCCAGTTCGTGGTCTGGGCGGGTAAGGAGAGCAAGGAAGCTCTCGTTTCGACCATGTTCGAGACCGAGGGCCGGGCGTAAGCTCGACACCACGTTCCGAACGGGTCTTTCACATGTCATTGACGATCGATGGTCCCGTCATCCTTGCAGGCGCAGGTAAAATGGGCACCGCGCTGCTGAAAGGCTGGCTGGCGAGCGGTCTCG
>JANOCZ010000013.1:0-8555 GCA_031412455.1 Hyphomicrobium sp.
CGATAAGGCAAAAATCACGATCGCCGATGTCAACCAATCGAATGGCGTGATCCACGTAATCGATACCGTTCTTATGCCTAACTAAGGCGTTTGGGCTGAACTTCTAGCCTGGGCCTAAACCCCCGTTCAGGCCTCGGGAAACTGCCGGGCAGATTGTGCATCACTCGCACCGTCGGTCCGGCCTTTTTTTTGTCCAGTCTAACCGCGGCCGACGAATGGCATCGCGGTTGCCATCAAGGTCATGAACTGGACATTGGCGTCGAGCGGTAGGTTCGCCATGTATAAAACCGCATCGGCGACGTGGGCCACATCCATGCGCGGTTCGCTGGCCGTATCACCATTCGCTTGCAGCACGCCGGTCGCCATTTTCGCCGTGAACTCGGTTGCAGCGTTGCCGATGTCGATTTGCGAGCAGGCTATGTTGTGCGCGCGGCCATCAAGCGAGATGGATTTCGTGAGGCCGGTGATCGCATGTTTCGTCGCGGTATAGGGGGCCGACAGCGGGCGCGGTGTGGTTGCCGAGATCGAGCCGTTGTTGATGATCCGCCCGCCCTTCGGCGTTTGCGATTTCATCATGCGAATGGCTTCTTGCGCGCAGAGAAATGCGCCAGTCAAATTGACATCGACGACGCGGCGCCAGTCAGCTAAGGCGATGTCCTCAATTGGCGTACCGACGGCAAATGTGCCCGCGTTGTTAAACAGCACATCGAGGCGGCCGAATTTTTCGCGCGTCGCGGCGAAGGCGGCCTGGACCGACGTTTGGTCTGCGACGTCGGTTTGGATGACAAGCACTTGATCATTCTGCGTCGTCATTGCCGCCGCGGTTTTTTGCAGCTCTGCAGCGCGGCGGCCGGCAAGGACGACGGCGTAGCCCGCCTCGTGCAGTCTGATCGAAACGGCGCGGCCGATGCCAGACCCGGCGCCCGTGATCAGCGCGACTTTGCGATCTTCCGGCATACGCCTCTCCGGTAGTTTTCAGGGTCGCTTGGTACGCCGTTAGCGGGTGGGGACGGGTTTTTCGCCGCGATAGTCATAAAAGCCGCGGCGCGTTTTGCGACCGAGCCATCCGGCCTCGACATATTTCACGAGCAGCGGGCACGGGCGGTATTTCGAATCCGAGAGGCCTTCATAGAGCACCTGCATGACGCTCAGGCACGTGTCGAGGCCGATGAAGTCGGCAAGCTCGAGCGGCCCCATCGGATGATGAGCGCCAAGTTTCATCGCCTTGTCGATCGCATCGACAGTGCCGACGCCCTCGTAAAGCGTATAGACAGCTTCGTTGATCATCGGCAGCAAAATGCGATTGACGATGAAGGCTGGGAAATCTTCGGAAACGGCGGTCGTTTTACCGAGGCTCTCGACAAAAGTTTTGGCGGTCGAGAACGTCTCGTCTTCGGTAGCGATGCCGCGGATTAGTTCGACCAGTTCCATCAACGGCACCGGGTTCATGAAATGCATGCCGATGAAGTCTTCGGGGCGGTCCGTCGTTGCGGCAAGCCTGGTGATCGAGATCGACGAGGTGTTGGATGCCAATATCGCGGTTGGCTTCAGGTGCGGGCAAAGGCTCGCAAAAATTTTATGTTTCAGGTCTTCGTCTTCGGTGGCCGCTTCAATAACCAGATCGCATTCGCCAAAGGCTTCGAGACCCGGAGCAAACGAAATGCGTGAAAGGGCTTTGTCTTTTTCCGCATCGCTCAACAATCCCTTGCCGACCTGACGCGCCATGTTCTTCGCGATCAAATCGACGCTCGAGTCGTAGAGTTCTTTTTTCAGATCATGCAGGGCGATCGTGTAGCCCGCGAGCGCCGCGACGTGGGCAATACCACTGCCCATTTGCCCCGCGCCGATCACGCCCACTTTGGAGATCGTGCGCGCTGGCCTAATGACCGATGCTTTGGCTTTGTCCAAAACTTTGTGCGCCTGAGACGACATCAACCGCAATCCTTAATCATGCTCGGAGTTACAAAGCTTATTTCTGCAGTTCCGTGTCGAGAGCGGGTAGCACTTGAAACAGATCGCCGACGAGACCGTAGTCAGCAACTTGGAAAATAGGCGCGTCGCCATCCTTGTTGATGGCCACGATGACTTTCGAATCCTTCATGCCCGCCAGATGCTGGATCGCGCCTGAAATTCCGACCGCAATGTACAGTTCGGGGGCGACGACTTTTCCGGTCTGGCCGACCTGTAAATCGTTCGGTGCAAAGCCCGCATCGACGGCAGCGCGCGAAGCGCCCATCGCGGCACCCAAACGATCGGCAATCGGTTCGATGTACTTGGCGAAATTCTCGCCGTTGCCCATGCCGCGGCCGCCGGAAATGATGATTTTGGCGGACGTCAGCTCGGGGCGATCCGATTTTGTCAGCTCGGCACTTTCGAATACCGAGGCGCCGACGGCTGCCGGCGCGGTTACGTTTTCGATCGGCGCAGAGCCGCCTGCGGGTGCTGCTTGGAATGCCGACGTGCGCACCGTTATAACTTTTATTTTTTCGGCCGACTGCACGGTTTGGATGGCGTTGCCGGCATAAATCGGCCGCTCGAACGTATCGGGGGACAAGACTTTTGTGATGTCTGAGATTTGCATCACGTCGAGCTTGGCTGCGACGCGCGGCAGGATATTTTTGCCAGAGGCCGTCGCTGGCGCCACGATCGCATCGTAACCACCCGCCATGCCGACGATCAGTGCTGTCACCTCTTCGGCGAGGCCATGAGCCAACTGCGGCGCATCGGCTAGGAGAACTTTGCCAACGCCTTCAAGTTTGGACGCGGCGTCAGCTGCAGCTTTACAATCGGCACCCGCGACCAAGATATGGATGTCACCGCCCAGCGCCTTCGCGGCCGACAAAGTTTTTGCCGTCAACGGCGACAGGGCAGAGTTTGAGTGCTCAGCTAAAAGCAACGTCAGCATCACAGCACTCCGGCTTCGGTCTTGAGTTTATGCACGAGTTCGGCAACGTCCTTGACCTTCACGCCGGCTTTGCGGGTGGACGGCTCCGACGTCTTCAAGACTTTTAAGCGCGGAGCGATATCGACGCCCAATTCTTCGGGTTTCTTGATATCGAGCGGCTTTTTCTTTGCCTTCATGATATTGGGCAGCGATGGATAGCGCGGCTCGTTCAAGCGCAGATCCGTTGTCACGACTGCCGGCAATTGCAATTTGATCGTTTCGAGGCCGCCGTCGACTTCGCGGGTTACCGAGACCGAGCCCGACTCGGGCGCAATTTTGGAGGCGAACGTTCCTTGGCCCCAACCCAATAGCGCCGCCAGCATCTGCCCGGTTTGATTGCAGTCGTCATCGATCGCTTGCTTGCCGAGGATAACCATATCGGGTTTTTCAGCGTCGACGATGGCTTTCAGAATCTTTGCAACGGCGAGCGGTTCGACGGTGGCGCCGTCGGGGGTTTCAACGGGGATCGCGCGATCGGCGCCGATGGCGAGCGCGGTGCGCAGCGTTTCCTGAGACTTCGTTGACCCAATCGAGACGGCAACGACCTCGGTCGCTGAGCCTTTTTCCTTTAAGCGAACCGCTTCTTCGACGGCGATTTCGTCGAATGGGTTCATCGACATTTTGACGTTGGCCAGATCGATGCCAGAGCCGTCCGGTTTCACGCGGATCTTCACGTTGTAATCGACAACACGTTTGACCGGCACTACGATTTTCATTCCATTCGCCGGGCGGCCGGCGCTCCCAAAAGTTTCTTGTTTTTCGTTTCGTTTTTGACCCGACCGCGGGCCTGTTTTTGCGGCGCAGTAGGCTGAATGTTCGCCAGTTGTCTCGGATAAATTCAGATACGCCGCAACGCCGTTCGCAGTTGCAAAAGCCAAGGCTAAAGTCGGGTTAGAGTTAAGTCAATCGCGCTGCGGTCGCGGTTAAGGCTCATCAAGCTAATATTTTGGACAGCCTCTCGATCAGCCACGCGACAGCGGGACGCGGGACGGGCGCAGCACAAGGATTAGGAGCGCACCGGCGATGAGCCCGCCGATATGCGCCCACCATGCGGTGGCAACCGCTTCGCCAGAGGCTGCGGGCATCAACGCCATCGCGAATTGAAACACGATCCACAGGCCCAAAGCGATCGCCGCCGTGATGCGCAGCGGAATGATCTTGAAAACCAGGACCCAGACATTCACGCGCGGATGCATCATCAGGTAGGCGGCTATTACGCCCGACACGGCACCGCTGGCGCCGATCAGCCCCTCCTGACTGTTCGGCAGCATGAAGGCGTGGGCCAAGGCCGCGGCGACACCGCAGGCTAAGTAAAAAGCCAGGTAACGGCCGTGGCCTAGCGCGTCTTCAACGTTGTCACCGAAGACCCAAAGGAACAGCATGTTGCCGATTAAATGCATGATGTCGCCGTGCAGAAACATGTACGAAAACAAGGTCGCCCGCTCGGGGATGGCCAGGGCATCACCCGAGAATGGGGCGGGGCCACCAAAAATGCCGACCTGATAGAGCTCCTGCGGGACAACTGCGAAGCTGGCGACGATGTCTTGTTCGGAACCACCCGTACCTTCCAGGAGGAAGGCGATGATATTGACGACGATCAGGCCGACCGTGACGTATTGAAAGCGAATCGTTTTCAGCGGATTGTCGTCGCCAATCGGTACAAACACGGACAGGTTCCTTGCGGTTGCGAACAGCGAGTTGGCCGAGCGGTTTTGGCTTACCGATTTTGGCCCGGCACCCACAGCACATCCGCTTTGCCGTGATCGTTGACGAAACGGCCGACGACAAAAAGGAAATCCGATAGCCGGTTGATGTACTTCAGCGCGGCGGCGCTCACCGGCTCATCGGGCAGGCTTGCAAGCTCGACCATGTCACGTTCTGCACGGCGGCTGACGGTCCGCGCGACATGAAGGGCGGCCGCAGCGGGAGTACCGCCCGGCAAGATGAACGACTTCAACGGCTGCAAGGATGCGTTCATCTCGTCGATCTCGTTTTCCAGACGTTTGACCTGAGCGTCGGTCATGCGCAGCGGCTCATAGGGCAGCTTTTCGCCCCGGTCGGGCACACACAAGTCAGCGCCGAGATCGAAGAGGTCATTCTGAATGCGCAGGAGCATGGCATCGACTTTGGCATCGCCGCCGGCCAAGTGGATGCGGACCATGCCGATTTGGGCATTGGTCTCATCGACAGTGCCGTACGCAGCGATGCGCTTGGAGGTTTTGGGGACCCGCTCCCCCGACCCCAGCGCGGTCGTTCCAGCGTCACCGGTTTTGGTGTAGATGCGATTGAGAACGACCATCAGTCACCTGCCATGGGTCAAAGCCGAACGTCGGTGCGCTTAGCGCAGCAAAAGAGCATAGGCGACAATGAGCACCACTGCGCAGAATTGAAGGCCGACGCGCCAGCGCATCAGTTTCTGGCTGAGATTAGGGCTCGTGCCGCGCAACATGCTTCTCAAGCCGAGTAAAAGCACAGCGGCGACTGCGATTATAGCAATCGTCGAGGAATAATATAAAAGCGTCTGCATGATCAATCCTGGTCACTTCGCAGCCTCCTACTTAGGCCTCTGTGCGCCGATGGGCAACGGTTGGGCCTATACCATTGAAGCGTTCGATTGCTGCACCCGGGCGAGGGTCTCGCATTACGCAAATGATAATTGCTTGCCTTGGTAAAAGCCTTATTTTCGAGGCTTGTTTGCCGGGCTTGTAGGCCAAAGCGTGAGCCCGCGGCAGCTAATCGACTTTTATATGACCAGGGCACTCCATTGCGGTTTGGATCTCAGCGCAACGTTCCAGCACGATTTTTTGACGGTCGGCTGGCTGGACTAGCCGCTGTCGTTGCCGCCGGATCGCTTTTTGGCCTTGCGCTCAGTGATCCAGCTAAGGCCCAGGCTCCGTCTCCCGTGAGCCCGCAGGAGGCGGAGCAGACCCTTCAAGCCAAAAAGCGGGCGCTCGAAGAGGCGCAAACTCGGGCCAAGACGCTGCAGTCGGACGTCGCCGATCTCGATGCTGAACGCGAACGGCTGAATGCGCGCCTGGTTGAAACGGCGGCGCTCATTCAAAAAAGCGAAGTGCAATTGACGGCTATCGAAGGCCGTGTGTCCGAACTCGAGGCGCAGGAGAAGATTGTTCGCGGTTCGCTCAATCAGCGTCATGGACAGATCGCGATTTTGTTAGGGGCACTGCAACGGATGGGCCGCAATCCACCGCCGGTGCTCATCACGCGGCGCGAAGACGCGCTGAAGATGGTGCGCAGCGCGATGCTGCTCTCGTCGGCGTTCCCGGATTTGAAGGTCCAGGCGGTAGGGCTCGCTGAACGGCTCAACGATCTCGTGCGCGTCATGACCGACATCCGCTCAGAGGGCGAACGGTTGCAGTCGGAAACGGATCGGCTCAACGACGCGCGCACGCGGCTGGCAAGTCTCATGGAAGCCAAAAAGCTGACGATTGCCGACCGCCAATCGGAGCTTGGCGCTGTACGCATCGCGTCCGCCGATATCGCCAAAAGCGTGACCGATCTCTCGGATCTGATTTCTAAGCTCGACAAGGCCGTTACGGAAAAGACCGGACTTGGCGCCTATCAGGACGAATTGAAGGCGGCTCCTCCGCCAGCCTTGCCAGTCGAAGCTGAGAAGGTGCCTGATAATCCTAGCAACGGTGGTGTTGCCGTTGGCAGTGCAGAGACCGGTGCAAAGCCCGGCGAGCCGGCTCTTGCGCCAAGTGAAACGCAGGTCGCGGCGATGCAACCGCCGGCTTTAAAGCCCCGCATTATTGAACTTGCGCCGTCCCCCGCAGCGCTGATGCCCGGAAGCCCTGGCCGCATCAAACCGGCAATTCCATTCGCCACGGCGCGCGCCAAGCTGCCGATGCCAGCGCAGGGACGCCGCATGCTCGGCTACGGCGAGAAGACGCAATATGGTGGTCAATCCAAAGGCATGGTCATAGAAACACGCAGCTCAGCGCAGGTCACGGCACCGTGCGACGGCTGGATTGTCTATGCGGGCGAATTCCGCAGCTATGGACAACTCTTGATCATCAATGCCGGAGACGGCTATCATGTGCTTTTAGCGGGTATGTCGCAAATAGACGTGCAACCCGGACAATTCGTGTTGACCGCAGAACCTGTGGGTACCATGAGCGGTGGAGCCAAGACTTCGCCCACAGCGCAATCAAATTCGCCAGTCCTATATATTGAATTCCGTAAGGACGGCAGACCCATAGACCCCGATCCCTGGTGGATCGCCAGCCAGCAGAAGGTACAAGGCTAATGCGCAGGACTGATTACGCTTTCTGGTCATTCATGACCATGGCAGGGCTGGCGGGAGCGACCACTGTCCTCAACGTTTCGCAAACATTTTCCGCGACGCCATCGCCCAATTCCGAACTTTACCGGCAGCTCGATCTGTTCGGCGACGTGCTCGAGCGCGTGCGGTCCGACTATGTCGAAAAGCCCGATGACACGCAGCTCATCGAGAATGCAATCAACGGCATGCTCGCGTCGCTCGACCCGCACTCCTCGTATATGAGCCCCAAGAATTTCCGCGATATGCAAGTGCAGACGCGTGGCGAGTTCGGCGGCCTTGGGATCGAGGTGACAATGGAGAACGGCGTTATCAAAGTCGTCTCGCCGATCGACGATACGCCGGCGGCCAAGGCCGGGTTGATGGCCAACGACCTCATCACGCACCTCGATAACGAACAGATTTCAGGCCTCACCCTCGAGCAGGCCGTGGAGAAGATGCGTGGCCCGGTCAACACCCCAATCACTCTGACGATCATGCGCAAAGGCCGCGACGACGCGTTCGACGTAAAGGTCACGCGCGACGATATTCGCATCAATGCCGTCAAGACGCGTGCCGAGGGCGACGTCGCCTACATCAAGGTGTCGACGTTCAACGAACAGACGCACACGAATATGGTGAAGGCCATCGAGACGCTGACCAAGCAGATCGGGCCCGACCTCAAGGGGTACGTCATCGATTTGCGCAACAACCCAGGTGGTTTGCTCGATCAGGCCATCGCCGTGACCGACGATTTCCTCGAGCGCGGTGCGATCGTTCTGACTAAGGGTCGCAACAATGAGGAAACTCAGCGCGCCAACGCCAAACCCGGCGACGTGACGGACGGCAAGAAAATCACCATTCTTGTCAACGGCGGCTCCGCGTCGGCGTCTGAAATCGTGGCCGGTGCTTTGCAAGATCACAAGCGGGCAACGGTCATCGGCACGCGGTCGTTCGGCAAGGGATCCGTGCAGACAATCATTCCACTTGGCGCAAACGGCGCGATCCGGTTGACGACGGCGCGCTATTACACGCCGTCCAACCGCTCGATTCAGGCGAAAGGCATCGATCCCGACATCACGATCGAGTCCGTCATTCCTGACGACATCAAGGCGAAGCTTGGACTTGAGAAGCCACGCGGCGAAGCCAGCCTGCGCGGACATCTCGTCAATCCCAATGACGCCGACAAGGCCAAGATGGCAAAGGATGGCGAACTGCCGAAGGACGCCGAGAAGCCGAAAGAAACCAAGGACTCAAAGCCGAACGATCTGAAGGACGGCGAGAAGAAGGAAGAAAATTCCGGATCGTCGTCCTACGTGCCCAAGGAGCCGG
>JANOCZ010000014.1:0-2025 GCA_031412455.1 Hyphomicrobium sp.
GTTGGGCGCAAGGATGAGCGCCGGCCGCTGCGTCGCCTCGATCACGTGCGCCATCGTAAACGTCTTGCCCGAACCCGTGACGCCGAGCAGAACTTGGCTGCGCTCGCTTTTCGCAACGCCTTCGACGAGGTCCTTTATAGCCTGCGGCTGGTCGCCTTTGGGCTCATACTCAGACACGATTTTGAACGCGACGCCGCCTTCGCTCTTATCGGGACGCTCGGGCCGGTGCGGAACAAATTTGGGCGTCGTCCCAGCCACGATGGGATGCGAGGCCATCGACGGCTGACGCGCCAAAATTTCTTTGGCCTTGTCCGAACGCTCCTCCGGCCGCGTCAGCAACGCGGTGAGCATGTCGCTGATGCTCTCCCCACCCATCGGTGGGCGCGGCGCCCCGCCACGTAACGCCGGCAATGTCGGCAAACCGGTATGAGGCATCGGCCCGCCCGGAGCGTAATTCCCCTGCGCCGCCTCACCGAATCCCGGCGTACCGGCTGCCGTCTCTTGCGGCGGCGGCGACGGTTTACCCGATCGAGCCCGAGACGGACGTGGCTTGGACAGGTCGGATTTCGGAGGACGGGCCATCGCCGCAATATGGGTGAAGTCGCGACCCGCATAAAGGGGTGCTGTCTCACGCGATCCCTAAACGCGGCGCTGCGAGCACCACCCCCCTAAATCTGGCTCGCCGTAAGGTCGCATGCGTAGGCAAGTTTTGCTTGTCCCGCCGGCTGACGCGTTAACAGACACGTGCGGACTGGATCCGCGCGCTTGAGGAGATAATTTCTATGATGAGCAAATCACTCGCGCTCACCGCAGCTGTCCTGACACTGTTCGGAGGCATCGGCAACGCAATCGCAAAAGACAAGAAGCCAAGGACGGAAGCGTCGATCGAATGTTCAAAGCAGGCCGACGCGAAAGGTTTGCACGGAAAAGAACGCAAGACATTCCGCGCCTCGTGCAAGAAATCCTTTGCGGACACCAAGAAGATGCCGGACATGAAACCCGACATGAAACCAGAAGAGAAAAAATCGTAACCTTGAGCCTCTGAAGGTCGCCCGATTCGTAAAGGCTCTGCAATCGCGCAGGGCCTTTGTGATTCGCGCGGCAAGTACTCGCGTGCATATTAACCACGTATGCTTACATTTTGAGCAGTTGCGAGACTGGTGCCATGACAACCCGCCGCGAGTCTTCTATCGCTAACGCGGGGGAATGGCCGTGTTGGAAAAGCTCCGCGCCGAAGTACCGATTTTTTTGTCGGTGCCGGTTCATAAATGCAGCGCGCAAACCCTCTGGGACTGAACAAGATCCTCAAGGAGGACGACTATGAACCTCGTAACAGCGCTTGCAATCGTAATAGGTGTTCTTGGTGGCCTGCTCACCTGGCTGGTTTTAGGACCGGTGATGGGCGGGTTGGGTCTGTCACTTTGGGCAGCGTTTATCGCCTGGGGCAGCTTCTTCAATCAGGGTGGCGGTGAAAGCGGCCTTCAGAAGTCTCTGTTGGCCGGTATCTGGGGTGCGATCATGGCCTCTGTCGCGTTCGCAGCGCTACCTGCACTGGGTGGCCTAGGCGGACTGGCAGCTCCCGTCGCCGTTGGCGCAACAGTCGCGATCATGATCCTCGGCGCACATATTCCTGCGCTGTCGGCCATCCCGGCTGCTGTTTACGGCTACGCTTCGGTGGCAGCTTATACGCTCATGAAGGGCGGCACTGCGCCGTTCGCGATGGACATGGCGACAGGCCCGTTGGTGAACATCGTTGCGTCGATGATCCTCGGCGGTTTGTTCGGATACGTGTCGGAAAAAATCGCCGGAGCTCTCGCATCGCGCTCTGCGACGGCCTAGTGATTTAAACAACCTACCGGAAAAGCCGTCGCTCGATTTAGCCATCGAGCAGCGGCTTTTTCTTCTGCCGCGCCGGAAAAAACGTGTTTCGTGGGCGCATCTGCGCTAGATCAAAGCGTCCGTGCCTGCGCGCCAGGAACCTGCGTTGACGATGGCCGAACTTCCATTACAAACCGAATGATGCCG
>JANOCZ010000015.1:0-9329 GCA_031412455.1 Hyphomicrobium sp.
AGGGCTACGATGAAAAGTTCGGTGCCCGTCCGCTCGGCCGCGTGATCCAGGAGTACATCAAGAAGCCGCTGGCCGAGGAGTTGCTGTTCGGCCGCCTCGAACACGGCGGCACGGTCAAGGTGCTGGTCACTGGCAAGGGCGAAGAGCGCGCGTTGGCGTTCGACTATGTCCCCGTCGATCCAGCCAAGAAGGGCCGCAACCCCGAAGACGAGGACGAGGACGAAGGTCCCCAGCCGGTGCTCGTCGATGCAACGCCCAAGAAAGCCTTGCCCGGCCCCAAGGACAAACCCAAATCCGGCGCCGTCCCAAGCGTGCCAAGTAAGAAGAAGGAAGAGTAGGCAACTTTCCTCTCTGTCCTCCCTCAAACAAAAAACGCCGGGCTCATCACCCGGCGTTTTTGTCGTAACCGAAATTCACTCGGCCATATATTTTTCGGACGCAGTCACGAGACTAACTGTCGGATTTGCGGTGCAATAAGTGTCGATCTCGCCAGCTTGTTTCACGAACGTTTCCAGGTCGATCATCGTGGAATCATTCTCGTGCATGCTTGTGTGATAACCGGCCAGCCACATCAGCGTGTCGCCAAGATCCTTGAGCACGCTGCTCTTGGACTGCACATCGGTGCAGGTCACGATCGCCAGATCGAACGACGCCGGTCCCATATCTTCGATAGCTTCGCCCATGAATTTTTCGCTGGCCGACATGATGCCGACATTCGGGTTCTCATTGCAGAACGCGATCGTCTGGTCGAACGCTGTCGAGAGCTTCGACCACTCGACAACTGTGCCCTGCTTCTCGGTTGCATGATAGCCGCCCATCCAATTCAGAAGCGCGTTGGTGAAGGCCTCGTCCCCCGCTGAAACCCGGTTATTGAGAACTGTGCAACCGATAGCGGCAGCGTCGATCGGCTCTGCTCGAGCGGCCGGAGCGGCGGATAGACTGATAGACAAGCCAAGAATGAATGCTGAAATTGCGGCTTTGATCATAGGCGGCGCCCCCTGGTGTATCGAATCAATGGTATTCCGCGACACTACGTGACGGTCGGGCGAAACAGAATCTCCTTATGCGCACGCCGCTAATTTATCGCCATCATTCGTGTCACCCATCATCCCACCAGCAGCGGCGTCTTCCCCAGCTTCAACAGCCTCGCGCCACGCGCAAACAAAGCGTCGCCGCTTACCACCACCAGCCCGGTTGAACCTGCTGATAGCCACGCCGTGTCCTGTAAGATCTTTGCGATCTCTGCCGGGGCTCATCGTCGTAGCCATATCCGAGGATGCTTGAACCGCCATTCCATGATCTGCTGCTGACAATCGGTGCCGGCACCGTGGGCTTGCGCGTCTTGAAGCCGCCCTGCGGATGGTTGCTCAAAACCGCAACAAACTCGGTGCGATAGTTGGTCTCCCGGCTCGGCGGCTCATCCGAAATGATGATCGACGATCGCGGCAACGTCGAGGGTGCGATACGGTCGAGCACATCCTGCGGGATCGAGATTCGGTCGAGCGCGTTCGAGGCGTTGTCCCCGCCATCGATTGTAACCGCGCTCCAGCGCAAGCCCGAGCCGGTGCCCGCCATCGCCGTGAAAATATGCGTGCCGATTGGCCGGTCGGAATCGCGGATCGTGACGGGAACCTCGATGCTTGAATCGAACACTTCGCCCCCGTCCGGCCACGGCTTGCCCGTGGTACGCCGCACATAGAGCATCTGCTTTGCCCGGCTGATGTAAACCGCCACGGGCTGGAGCGCGAGTTTGGCCAGATCCGCAGCTTTGCTCAGGTCAACCAACTTGCTCGCGGCCGCTTTGGCGGCATCCTTGGCCTTGGCTGCGGCATCGAGCCTGGACGACGCCTCAGCTTTCGCGCTGTCGAGCCGTGTCCCCGCCTCCGCGGCCTTGGCCGCAGCCGCAAGCTTGCGCTCTTCGGCCCGCGCCTTGGATTGGTCTTTAAGTGCAGCTGACAGTGCCTTGTCGGCAGTCTTCAGTTCAGCGTCAGCCTTGGTCTTCGCTGCCTGCGCTTTGGCGAGCGATGCCTTTGCCTTAGCCGCGTCCCGCTGAGCGGTTTCCGCAGATTTCTTTGTTTGAATGACAGCCTTTTTGGCCTCTAGCGCGTCATCCGTTCTGGACGCATCAGCCAACATGTCAGCAGCAGCGTCCTTGGCGAATTCTTTTGCCGTGGCCGCGGCCTCGAGTTTCGCCGCGACATCGGCTTTGGCGGCGTTCAACCGTGTCTCCGCTTCCGCAGCCCTAGACGCAGCCTTGAGCTTGCGCTCTTCGGCCCGCGCCTGTGCTTCGTCCCGGTCTGTCGTGACAGACGCGAGCGTTTTTTCGGCGCTCTTCAGGTCAAGGTCAGCCCTTGTCTTCAGCGCCTGCACTTTCGATTGCGTCGCCTTGGACTTTGCCGCATCGCGCTCGGCTGCTTTCGCAGCCTTCTTTGTTTCATCTGCTGACTTGACGGCCTCCGCAACTTCGCGGTCGAGCGTCTCGGCACGCGCCGGGGCGTCCGCAACGGTCTTCGCGTCCGGCACCAGCAGCGCTGGATGGGAAAACTCCTCCGGACTTGCGTCGTCCGGCGAAATGATCACGCGCATGCCCAGCCGCGTCTTACCGAACAGGGTCTCCGCAAAGTCGAACGGCATGCGTACACAGCCGTGTGAGGCGGCATAGCCCGGTAGCGGGCCGCCATGCATCGCGATGCCATTCCAGGTGAGGCGTTGCATGTGCGGCATGTGTGCATCGTCATAGAGATTTGAACGATGATCTTCGTTTTTCTGGACGATGGCGAAGATGCCGGCGGGCGTCTCGCGCCCTTTGACGCCTGTCGATACCGGCGCCCGCAGGATCCAACCGTCGCTGTCATAGAACGTCACGTTCTGGCTCTTGATCGACACGATCGCCATGACCGGCTCACTTGCCGTGCGCGGCGCGGTTTCAAAAGCGGGCTTCTTCTCATTCGCATGGGATCGGCCAGCCAGCGCCGTCAACGCGGCAATGGCGGCAAGCGTTACGATAATGGTCAGTCTCACACGAAGAACGATGGGTCGTGCCATCGAAGTTTGGTACGCCATACCCTGCCTTGTTTGCGATGCAAGCCCCTGATGGCGTCAATAGCCCATCCAGCATCAACTTCCAACTCCATCGACGCAAAAGTTGACCCTTCGGTCAGCCCCCCCATCACCCCACCAGCACAGGCGTCTTGCCCAGCATCGCGCGATCACCAACCTGCTTGATTAGAAAATCCGCCACATCCGCGCGCGAGATCATGCCACCGCGCCAGTCGCGCATGTCGGGCAAAACTTTGTAGCGCCCGGTCGCGACCGCGTTCGTCAACAGTCCCGGCCGCGCAATCGTCCAGTCAAGGGTGCTCGCAGCAATGATGTCTTCCGCGATATCCTTGTCGGCGTAAACACGGCTCAGAAAAATGGGAAACGCGAGATAGTCGTAAAGCGGATGAATGCGCCCGCGGCTGTTGCCAGCGCCAACGCCCGTGACGGCGATGAGCCGCTTGACGTCGGCCGCCTGCATCGCATCGACGAGCACGCGCGTGGACGCCGAGAACAACGTCGTGCCGAACGCGAGCTCCTTCAGTGAGCCGACGCCGAGCGTGTAGATCACCGCGTCGCAGCCCTTAACCGCGCGATCAATATCGCTGCGTGACACCGCATCGCCGGCAATCTTTTGCAGACGCGGATCACTGATCGCGATGGCCCCGGCCGACCTCGCGAAGGCCCGCACCGTGTGCCCGGCCGCGAGCCCCGCCTTGACGGTTTCCAATCCGATTCCACGGCTCGCTCCGATGATCAAAATCGTTGCCATATGCGAACTCCTCCAGTCTCAGCTTTGCCACTTCGCGCATTAAACCGATCAGTCGGAAATACAACAGCAAGAATAGGGCCTTGCCACGAATCGCATTTGAGGAGATTAATTCACGCATCGCCGAAGCAGCTTTGCCTTGTACCTCGTCGCGCTGTTACCCGTCCTGCCCCCAGGGCGTCGGCGACGAACGGAGTGGCTTACGTCCTTCGCCACTCTGTCACCAGGGCCAAAAGCTTAAGCTTGGTCCCGAAAAGGAGTGGTCTCCCCGGCCACTCCTTTTCTGTTTCCAGCCCCGCTCATGCCGAGTAAGGGGCGGGCAAACCCTCAAAGATCTTCGGGTGTGAGACCGGTGCGCCGCGCGATGCGCCCGAGCATAACCGGGCCAATTTCTACGTCATCATGAAATGCAAAAACAAAATCTGGCATGCCGTCCCGCGATAGCGTCTTGTGCGAACCAGCTTGCCGCTTGACGTGCCATCCTATCCGCAGCAGGGCCGCCAACACCCGGCGTGCTTTTGCCGCCGGAAACCGGCTCATTCCGCTGGGACAGATATGGTGAGCGGGATGGCGCGTTGCTCACCATGTTCCAACTGATCCGCGAGCACGCGCAAGGCCAGCGTTTCGGCCTTCAAAATTGCCTCAGCCTCAGTCGCGCCATAGGCCATCACGCCCGCCAGTTCCGGCACCTCGGCAAGCCAGCGGCCATCTGTTTCGAGTTCGGTCTCGATGGAAAGTTTCATCGAAGATCGTTACTACAATTTTCCAAAATGCACCACACCCCCCTCTGCTAGCGGGGTCTACCCATCGCCTGGCGCAACCTCGACGCATGGGCGGCCAACACTGCGCCGTCTTCCATTCCTCCCGTGTGCGGCCGCAGGGGCACGCCGTCGAACCGCGGAATGACGTGATAATGCAGGTGGAACACGCTCTGCCCGCCAGCCGCTTCGTTGAATTGCATGACGCTGATCCCATCGGCATCGAACGCCGCCTTCACCGCCACCGCGACGCGCTGCACGAGCGGCAAAATTTTGGCCAGCACCGCCGGGTCCGCATCGAACACGTTCCGCGACGCGGCTTTCGGCACGACAAGCGTATGCCCCGCCGCTTGCGGCATCACATCCATGAAGACCAGCGCGTCGGCGTCTTCATAAATTTTGTGACACGGAATTTCCCCGCGTAGAATTTTCGCAAAAATATTGTTGGGATCGTAAGCGGTCATCGATTGGCCTCACGCGTTTCAATCGATCTCATTTAGAATGATCGCCCGGAAGCGTAAAGCGCCTCGCTCTCAGTCTGCGTCCTCGGCCGAGCGAACGCCGCGTAGCAAGTAAGCGCAGAGCCGGGGTCACGTCCAACGAACATAGGCACGGACGTGATCCCGGATAGCCCGATTGTTTCGCTGCGCTCAATGCGGCTTCCGGGACCGCAAGCGGGGGCTCACTCTCCCTGCCGATACGGCCCCAACTCCGCCAGCGCCGCGTTGCTTTGCGAAACGAGCCGCGCCTCCTTGCGCAAATACTGCTCGACCGCGCGGCTCAATCCCGGATCGGCAAGCCAATGCGCCGAGTACGTCTCGACCGGCAAATACCCGCGCGCGAGTTTGTGTTCGCCTTGCGCACCAGCCTCGACCCGCGCCAAGCCATGCGCAATCGCGTAGTCGATCGCCTGATAATAACAAATCTCAAAATGCAGTGACGGATGCTGCTCGATCGCGCCCCAATAGCGCCCGTATAAACAATCGCCGCCGATCATATTTAGCGCCCCGGCAATGAAGCGCCCCTCGCGCCGCGCCATAACGAGCAGGCAGCGCGCGCTCATCGTCTCGCCTAATCTCGAAAAAAATGCGCGATTGAGATAGGGCCGCCCCCACTTGCGATTGCCCGTGTCGATATAAAAATCATAAAAAGCATCCCAATGCGCCTCCGTGATGTCGCGCCCGCTGATGAGCTGAACATCGATCCCCGGCGCCAAAGCCTCCGCGCGCTCTTTCCGCACGGCTTTGCGTTTGCGCGATGCGAACGTCGCCAGAAAATCCTCGAAACTTTTGTAACCCTGATTGGTCCAGTGAAACTGCTGCCCCGTGCGCGCCAGAAACCCAAGCCCGGCCAATCGTTGCTGCGTACCGCGATCGAGAAACGTCAGATGCACGGACGAAAATCCGTTCTGCTGCGCGACTTCGATTGCCGCCGCTGCCAGCACCTGTTCGCTTAGCGCCGCCGTCGCGCCCGGCCGCACGAGCAGACGCGGCCCCGGCACCGGCGTAAACGGCACGGCAAGCAACAGCTTGGGATAATACTGACCGCCAGCCTGCGCATAGGCATCGGCCCACGCGTGATCAAACACATACTCGCCCTGACTGTGCAATTTGACGTAACACGGTGCGGCACCGGCAATCGCGCCCGCGGTGTCTTCGACCACGAGATGACGCGGCAGCCATCCGGTCCGCTCGCCCACGCAGCCGGAGTCTTCCAGAGCTTTGAGAAACGCGTACGACACGAACGGATTGGCGACAGCTGCGTCAGGGTTTGCGCACGCGTCCCAGTCCACCGCAGAGATGTCTGCGATGCCGGGCACGAGCCGCACGATTGTCTCGGATGGATCGATCATAGTCCCCGTGTGTGACGCCGCCAACTCGACCTCATGATGCGCATCGAGGAGTGCTGTGCAGCCGCTCGAAGTGCTGCTATCTTAACGCCGCTGCCGCGAATTTAGCTCACTTTTCGTGAGCCGCGGGCAGGGCAGGGGACCATCTAGCATGCGCACGCACGGTGTCTTGAGCTTGGCCGCCGCCTTGATCGTCCTCAGCGCCTCAGCCTTCGCGCGCGACGGCGTCAACGTCGGCCGCAAATCGATTTTCACGAAACTTGTCTCCGCCGAGCGTGTCGAAAATTCGTCAGCCCTTCAATACGAACAGATGACGCGCCAAGCGTTTCAGAAACGCGCTCTCCTGGCCGAGGATCATCCCAAAGTCGCCCGCGTCCGCCGCATCTTCGATGATCTCTACCCGCACACCTTCAAGTTCAACGAGCGCGCCAAAACCTGGCGCTGGGAAATCAACGTCCTCGAATCCCCCTCGATCAACGCCTTCTGCATGCCGGGCGGCAAAATCGCCATCTTCACCGGCATCATCGACAAGCTCGCGCTGACCGACGACGAACTGGCGATGATCATGGGCCACGAGATGGGCCACGCACTATGGGAGCACGCCCGCGAACGCACAGCCAAAACCAACCTGACGAGCATCGGCAGCCGCATCGTCGGCGCGCTTCTGTTTGGCCAAGCTGGCGAATTGATCGGCGCGGCGGGCTCGAGCCTCGCGGCCTTGAAATTCTCGCGCAACGACGAAACGGAAGCCGATTTGATCGGTCTTGAACTCGCCGCCCGCGCCGGCTTCGATCCGCGCGCCGGCATCACGCTATGGGAAAAAATGTCGAAGGCCGCGCGCGGCGCGCCGCCAGCTTGGTTCTCGACCCACCCCTCGAGCGCCTCGCGCATCAAAAAAATCGAAGCCGCGCTGCCCGACGTCACCCCACTCTATGACGCCGCCCGCCGCGACAAGAAAAGTTGAGCATTGCGCAGCCAACTTCTCCTCACGGCTCGAACCCCTCGAAAATCATGGCGTCGGCATACTTCGATGCAATCGCCCGATCGCGCTTCGACCGCACTGTCCAAGTAAATAGCGGCAAGCCGAGCACGGCGCGCGTGAATTCCGTGACCGGCGTTGGCAGAGCGCTGACCTGATATGCGTAAAAATCAGGCGCGACGGGACCGGACTCGAGCAAATCGCGTAGCCCCACGGCGCGCCTTTTCGAAACCTTACGGTTCCACCATCCAGCTCCCGTATAACTCCCCGAGACGATCCCGCGCGGCACATTGGGCGCATAGCCCCGAATGGCGGCCATGACATCGGGATCAAACGACATCAGCGCCACGGGCCCGCGATACTGGTCAGCCAACCGCGCGATGCGTTTCAAAAACGCGGCATCGGGGGGATCCCACTCGCTTTTGATTTCAGCCAGCAGCGGAACTTTGCCGTCGATCTGCTCCAGCAACTCACCGAACGTCTGTATTTGCGCGTCACTGTTTTTGAATTTGAGCCGCCTGAGATCGCCCGACGCTAACGCTGCAACTGGCCCGCGACTGCTCATGAGCCGGTTCAAAGTTTCGTCATGAAACACGATCGGCAATCCGCCCGCGGCTGGCCGCAGATCGCACTCGATGCCGTAGCCTTGGGCGATTGCCGCGGCGAACGCCGGCGCCGTGTTCTCGATGATCCCCAGCCTGGCCGCGTGTAGCCCGCGATGCGCGAACGGCTGGAGGAAAGCAGCTCGATCCATGGCCATGAAGACGTCCCCTCAGCTTGCGGCCCATTATCACGCAAGTCCGCGTCCTTACAACGCGCAACGCCAGCGTAGCATGACAATTTTGCAGATGGCCGTTGTCATGCCTTGCATTGGCCAGATAGCGGGCTAGTGTGCGCTCGCGTATTGCAGCCGCCTATCGCGCATGGGTGGCGTTTCGCTAGTATTGATGAGTGAGTTGAAATGAATTTTGCGTCCCCCCTCATTGCCGCCTCTGTGATCCTCGCCTGTGCTGCTCAAGCGCGAGCCGAAACGCCGGTGCAATTCGCCCCCCATCGCGCCGTCTATGAAATCTCATTGACCAAGTCGTCGTCGGGCTCAGGCGTCGCCGGCATGACTGGACGCATGGTCTACGAGCTGAGCGGCTCGGCGTGCGATGGCTATACGCAGAACATGCGCTTCGTCACCCGCACCACCAATCAAGAAGGCGGAGAGACGATCAACGACATGCGCAACTCGAGTTGGGAAGAGGTGGGCGGCAAACGCCTGCGCTTTTCAACCACGCAGTTTTCGAACGAAGACCTGACCGAAGCAAGCCAGGGCGACGCGACGCGCGATAAGTCAGCGTCGACCGCCAGCGTCGATCTGGTCAAACCGGTCAAATCGCGTTTCAAACTGCCGGCCGATACTAATTTTCCAATGCAGCACGCAGCTGCTTTGATCCAGGCCGCAAGATCAGGCCAGAAAATCATTGCCGCTCACGTCTACGATGGCTCCGAAAAAGGTACCAAAGTTTACCTGACGAATGCCGTCATCGGCAAAGCTGAATCGCCCGGCGCTAAGCGCGAGACAGTTGCCGTCAAAGATGCGGCCCGTCTCGCGCCATTGCAATCTTGGCCGATGTCGATCAGCTATTTTGAAACCGGCACCGACAAACAGGACGCAGCACCTGCCTATGAACTGACCTATCATTTCTATGAGAACGGCGTCACGTCACGGCTGGCGATTGATTACGGCGAATTCGCCATCAAAGGCGACCTCAAGGAATTGACGTTCCTCCCTGAGTCGACCTGCGCCGCCAGAGATCACTAGCGCCGGCTATCAGCCGCCGACGGCGTCCGCCAACTGAAAACTGATCGTCACGGCCTTGGCATCGCGCGTCACGTTGGTGATCGCGATAGCACCTGACGGTCCAATCGTCAGGTACTTGCGCAAAC
>JANOCZ010000016.1:0-1864 GCA_031412455.1 Hyphomicrobium sp.
CCGGGATTCAATGTCGCCAGCAGGGCGTTATAGAGAACTTGTTTGCCGCCGGTGCCGACCGAAACTTGGCTCGGCTTATAATCCAGACCATTCTCACGCTTGAACTTGGCGACGATGGCTGCTTTCAGCTCTGGGATGCCATCGACATCGGTATATTTGGTTTTGCCCGCATCAAGCGCCGTCTTGGCTGCGTCCTTGATGTTTTGCGGCGTGTCAAAATCAGGCTCGCCGGCCGATAGCGAAATAATATCTCGCCCAGCGGCTTTGAGTTGGCGCGCTTTCGTAGATACGGCAATCGTCGCCGACGGTTCGATGCGATTCAAGCTGTCGGCGATGAAGCCCATGACGTGATAATGCCTTTTGTCATCCGGATGTGGATTTCGCACTTGCGAAATGTTCGGCGCGGAACCTATGCGCGTGCGGGAGTGAGTTCAAGCCTCCGAAAGTCGCAGGCTGCGGACCATTTTGACAATTCTCGCCGCTGCGAAATTTGCATGACGCCGAATGGACACACACGGGCGTCGTTGTCTGAGCTTCAGGCAATGACTACGGGGGTGCCACATTGTCGACCAATCACCGCCACCAACGGCGCGTCAACTGTCCGTTAACGGGAGACTCACTACGAAGCCAAGTCAGCGGAGGGCTAGATGGGCGACGAAGCTAAACTCGGGGATGTCGTTGGCGGCTTTCGGGCGGCCAGAGCCGGCCGGAGCCTCGACCGAATGTTCTTGTTGCGCCCAGTCATTGACGCCGCGGACGTGTTTTTGGTTCTGTTTGTACTGTGCCTGTCCATCGGAGCAGCTCCGCTGTCGGCTAGTCCGCAAATGCCGCCGGCGACGTCGCTGCAGTTTACGGTGACGCCGCTGACGCTCACTGCGCTCGATCGGGGTAAGGTTGTACCGGTCGTTCAGATAGCAGCGGATGGCGACGCCGCGATCTACCATCGCACGAGTATGCAGGCGGCCTGGGGGTTGCTCTTAATATCTCTCAGCATCGTCGCCGCGTTCAACATGGCGTTGGTGCGCCACATGATGCGGGCATATGCGGTGCCGCGTAGGACGAGCCCCACCAAGAGTTGAGCGGGTAAGGCCACTCGACCGGTTGTACAGAGCTTTATTTTTGGGTTGTCACCGTGACCTTGCCATAATCCGTGCTTATCTGTGATAAGATTACATTGCCTGAGTGAACCATTGCCTCGCTCACGGAGTATAAGAGGTTGTCCAGACGGAGGGAGCTTAGTATGGCGTCCGACGGAAAGCTGTCCACGGTATCTCGGTCTCATATGATCTACGCCGCGTTGACCGCAGCGTTGTTTTCGACCGCCTTCGTCGCGTCGATGAGTTCTGAGGCCCTGTTGCGCGACAGCTTTTCGATGGCGCTCAAGGATGGTCCAGCAAATCTTCAACAGATTGCAAAAACTGCTCCCGTCGCTGGATCAGAAGATTACTGGTTGATGTCTTCGGTGCGGCCAGAAGGTATTCTGCCGGTTACCAAGGCAGTTTCCATCGGCGATAAGATCGACTTCGCATTCGGCGGCCGCAATCGGCAGTTCGAAGTCGCCGCCGTCTCCGAATTCGCGCCATCCGTGACCGAGATCGATACGCGGTCGGGTCAAGGGCGGTTCGTTCTCGTCACCGCGCACGATGCTGCCGACAAAGAGGCCGGCATCATTCGGTTTGTAATGGAAGTTCGGCCACCGTCAACGCAGGTTCCTGGCGCGCAGGCTCGGACGCTTTGATCTCGCGCAGATGCGCCACGAAACACGCTTTTCAGGCGCGGCAGAAGAAAAAGCCGCTGCTCGATAGTTAAATCGAGCAACGGCTTTTCCGGTAGGTGTTTAAATCACTAGGCCGTCGCAGAGCGC
>JANOCZ010000017.1:0-2659 GCA_031412455.1 Hyphomicrobium sp.
ACGAAGACAGCGATCAGCGGCGCTCTGTTGGCATCGATGAATACGGCATCCGAGTATGGTTTTGGTGCGGTTATCGCAGCGCTGCCGGGGTTTCTGGTCATTGCCGAGGCGCTCAAGACTATTCCAAATCCGCTCATCAACGAGGCCATCACGGTGACGTCGCTTGCGGGTATCACGGGCTCGGCGTCGGGCGGATTAAGTATCGCGCTGGCGGCGATGGCTGAGCAATTCATGGAGGCAGCGCGAGCGGCTGGCATTCCGTTTGAGGTTTTGCATCGGGTCGCGTCGATGGCGTCAGGCGGTATGGATACGCTGCCGCACAACGGTGCGGTGATCACAGTGCTCGCGGTAACGGGGCTCACGCACCGTCAGTCTTACAAGGATATTTTTGCGATCACGTGCATCAAGACGCTGGCGGTGTTTTTCGTCATCGCGGTTTATTATGCGACTGGCTGGGTTTGAAGTGAGGTACTAGGTTTTAGGGACTAGGGACGAGCTGTCCTATTCCCTAATCCCTCACTTATTCGCGGTCATAACGGGGGCACGGCGCATCAGTTCTTCGATGCGGGCGCGTTCCTTTTGGAATTCGGCCAAGTCCTTGCCTTCGAGTTTGCGTTCGCGCGGCACCTGGATTGACATCGGATCGACGAAGCGGCTGTTGACGAGCACTTCGAAATGGAGATGCGGGCCCGACGACAATCCGGTCGAGCCGACGTAGCCGATGACCTGGCCCTGGCGGACCTTGACGCCCGGCTCGACGCCACTGGCGAAGTGATGCATGTGGCTGTAGGCGGTGTGATAGCCGTTGGCGTGGCGAATGCGGACGTAATTGCCGTTGTAGCCTTTGCGCGCGGCTTCTTCGACGACGCCGTTGCCGGATGCGAGGATCGGCGTCCCCGTCGAACTCGCCCAATCGACACCGGTGTGCATTTTGCGGACATTCAGCAGCGGATGGTAGCGAACGCCGAAGCCCGAGGTCAGGCGTACGTCGTCGCCGCGCACCGGTTTGCGCATCAAGAACTTCTTCGAATTGTTGCCTTCCTCATCGTAGTAATCGATGACGCCGTCGGGCGTGCGGTAGCGATAGTAGCGATAGATCGAGCCGCCGCTGTTGATCGCCGTGTAGAGCATTTCGCCGGGCGGTCCATCGGTCGATTGCTCGTCTTTCATGTCGAAGAAAAGCTCGATCGTATCGCCGGGGCGGACGCGACGGCGGAAGTCTGTGTCGAAAGCGTTGACGCGCATGATCTGCTGGATCGTGTCGGGCCCCAAGCTCTGCATCGTCCCGGCATGATAGACGCTCGCGTAGAGTGAAGATTGACCGTCGTTCTCGGTGCCGGCTTTCTGTAGTTCTTCGGCGATCAGCGACTGCGCGGAGGCAACGAATTCACCGGCGGGATTGCGTCTGACAGTCACGAGGTGATCGTGGCCATCGGAGAAAACCGAGAACTGGGCGGGTTCTTTTTTGTCGGCCTGGGTCAGCGACGGGATCAGAGTTATGCGAACCTCTTGGCCGGGGACGAGCGCGGTTTCAGGGAACGTGTTGTGAGCTGCCTCGATCATGGCGCGGGCTTGCCAAGCTTCGGCGCCGGCATTGACGAGGATCTTTGACAGCGTGTCGGCGCGCCCAACAGTTACGACGGCAATCTCGCCGTCCTCCAGGTCATCGCCTGGATCGTCGGCTGCTTCGGGACTTTTGTAGATGTCTGTCGTGTTCGTTCGTTGCGACGATTCTGCGCGCGGTTGCCAAGCGATCTGGCTATCGGGTGCGCCGGGCGCTTCGGGTGCGGGACTGCCGACGGCGTCTAATGGAGCACCGCCGCTCGCGCTGTGTTCGACCAGCTCTTGAACTTCCTGCTGATCGAGCTCCTGGCCGTCTTCACCCGGCAAGATGCCGCCGAGCAGCTCGACGACCTTTACTGAAACGTCGGTGCGCGACAGGCCGCTGCCGGCTTTGCTATCGGCTTCATCGTTGGAGGTGACCGGCTGCGAGTTGGCGTAGAGCTTGAACGGATTGAATGCCGGGATGACGTCGGCATCCTTTTGGGGAACCGGGGCCAAGCGCGCGACGATGCGGGCATAGGGTTTTTGGCGAACGTATTCGCGGCCGTCGCGGCGGCTCTTGGTCGATTCGTGGATGATGTAGCGGGTCGATAACGAGCCGGTCGTCAGTTGCAGCCGATCGGACTTGGGGGAGACCCATTTCAAGCCGTCGGCATTCTTCGGCGTCGGCGCGACTTGTTGGGGCAGCGTGCCGTCGCGGATGCTGATCAGGGCTGGAAGTAAGCCATCGTTGCTGCTGTTTTGATCGGATGACCCGTAGACGACGACGATAATCGCAATGGCGCCGACGGCGGCTGCCAAACACGTGCTCAGCATCCAACGAAAGCGGCCCCCGTGGCGCGCTTCGGAGTGATCGGTATCGTAGATATCCTTGAAAAAGCCGCCGCCACGGCTGCCGTAACTCAGCGGCAGCCCACGGCCCTCCAGACCGTGGGCCAAGGCACCCCCGGTCGTGCGCCAGAACTTTCTGCGCCGCAGCAGCACGTCGTGTCTTCTCCCCCGAACCGCGGCTCTTCGAACCGCAATTCCTCAAATTCTGGTCCTTCGAACCGAAGTTCGCCCGTGGAAGCCGTCCTGAGCCGCGTCGTCGCCGCGT
>JANOCZ010000018.1:0-2725 GCA_031412455.1 Hyphomicrobium sp.
CGCAGTTTGAGCTCGGCCGGCTGCTCGGCTTGTCCCGCCGCCTGGCGAAGGCGTTCCGCCAAGGTCGGGTCGTAGCAGGAGAAGCCGGGCCGGTCGGGCGCGACGGCCACTCCATCGGCCAGCGCCCGCATCTCGGCCGCCGTCGATTTGCCGAGCTGGTTCGAGCGCGCCGCGATGTTGCGCGCCCGCCCGCGGATGTCCGAAGCCCTGGCCTCGAAATTGCGCTGCCGCTCTTCGACGGTGGTCCCGCCGAGCACCGCGGCCGCCTGTTTCAACTGCTCGACATCGGCCTGCACCGGCTCCAGCCACGAGCGCGTCATGCCATCGCGCAAGGTGGTGATGGAATCGCGGACGCTGCGCCGCGCATTGTAGAGTGGACCACGCCCCGCACCTGATGGCACGCCGCAACTGCCGCCGCTCGTTTCCTCGCGCGTCATTTGGCTTTCCGACCAACTGACGACATTGTCGAGCTGCCCGCGAACTGCGTCGAGCCGGGCGGCAACGGTCGCGCTGGCGTCACGCGCATCTTCCTGTAAGCCGGCTAAGCCGGTGCGCGTTGCTTCTTCTCCCGAAATCAAGCTCCACCAGAAGCCATAGCCAAACCCGATCGACCAGATCGCGAGGAAGACGTAGAGCGGAAACGTGACGAGCCGTTCGCGCAATCGCCGCTTGGCGCCGAATGTTTCGCGCAACGTCAGCCACATCAGAAACGTCAGCGCGGTGACCACAAGAATGACGAGCACGTCATTGGAAATCGACATCCCGCCAGCCGATGGTGCTGACCCAGTCGATGACACGCCGACGATGAAATCGCGCATGCCATGCCACGTCGCATAGCCAGAGATGATCAGCAGCATGAACGACGCGACGCCAATCAGCGTGTTGCGGCCGAGGATGTAATCGATGGTTCTGCCGATCAGGCTGGGCGGTGCTCGGTCGGCCATCGCAAACTCCCTCAAAAAATCAGTAGCTATTAAGTATCAGAGCGGCGGCTCATCGGCCGTGGCGATGCAGCCACGATAAAGATAGATCCGTCCCATCGTCACGGGGACGCAGCAAGCGCAATTCAATCTAAAAATTTCCCGGCGCGGCGTCATCCACCGCGCGCATTTGCAACCGAGGGCCTCGCGCAAACGATGTTTTTTTGGCCACACCCGCCGCACGTGAAGCCGAATGCATATGAACTGAAGCGTCCCCGACGAAGTCTCCAGAAACCCTCAGAAACACAGGTTCATTAGGCGCTTCCCACCTCTGTAAGCCTGCGCCCTCGCGTGCAACTTTTGCGGGAAGCGCGGGAATAGAGCCAAATTATTATCCACCATTAGTTGCAATGTCGTCAGGCTTTAAACTTGAGGTTATAGCCTTCTCTGCAATATGCCCTCGTAGGTAGCAATCGTAATGACGTGCAACCTATGTAGTGGAGCAATGAGATGCATAAGTTTTCAGCCATCGGCGCAGTCGCCCTCGCGGTCGCCGGATCGGCCATCACCCTGAGCAACGCGAGCAATTCGGCCATCGCCGCCGATCTGGGCGGCCGGGCAGTCGAATGGAACGGCTTCGACGCAGAGTTCCGCGACCCCGATCCGCGCCAATCCGATCCCCGCCGCTATTTTTATGTTCGCGGCGATGTCGGCATTGGCAATTACTCGAACCCGAAGTTTTCGCAGTCGGATCTCGAAGGCAACGGCGGCTCGTTCATTTCGCAGTCGATCGAAGACACAGTCTACCAAAGCGTCGGCATCGGCGTCCAGATGACCCAGCGGCTGCGCTTCGACCTCACGGGCGAGTATCGATCGACGGCGAACATCAAAGCGATGGACAATCTCACCGCCGAGCTGACCGAGCCTGCCGGATCGCTGCAAGCCAACACACTCTATCAAGGCGACCTGACATCCTATGTCGGCATGTTGAACGGCTACGTTGATCTCTTTCATCATCGCGGCTTCACACCCTACGTCGGCGCTGGCGTCGGCTTCGCGCACAACACGATGTCGGGCCTGACGACAATCACGTCCTCAACGTTCACGGATACGGACACCGGCGCGCAGATCGTCGAATCCTCGGCCGGCACCAGCCGCTCTAACAGCCAGACGAACTTTGCTTGGGCACTGATGGCGGGCACGAGTTTCGATCTGAGCCCAAACGCGAAACTCGACATTGGCTATCGTTACCTCAACCTCGGCTCGGGCATTTCGGCTTCGTCAAGCTTGCTCGATTGCCTCTGCGGCACAGTAGGGGAGCCGGTGAAGATTTCCGATCTCGATGCACATGAAATGCGCATCGGTGTTCGCTGGGCGCTCGGCGCCAACCCCACCCGACCCGACAACGGCGCGCTCAAATAGCCAGAGCGAAGCCGCGCAGCTCATAGCGCGGCTTCGCTCTCGAGCGGCAACCATTCCGTTTCCGATTTAAACCCACAGCTGACAGGACCTCGACAATGGCCACCGCGAAAATCAAGCCCAACGCCGACATCCAGACCAATCTTCTGCCGATCGGCAACCGGATGCTGGCGCTTGAGCCTCGCTATGTTTTCGACGCGGCCATGGCAACCGAACTTTATCATTCGGCTGGACCCGACGTCGTAGCGGGCCACGACCAAAGCAGCGTCGGAGAGGGGATCGGCGCGGCCATCGTCGCGGCCGGTCAAGAGCGCGCCGCGCTCCAAGCCGAACGTGCTCTGCCATTCGAGGCCGAGGTCATGCGCGCGGTCGAAAATTTTGTCGCC
>JANOCZ010000019.1:0-52236 GCA_031412455.1 Hyphomicrobium sp.
GGTGGATTCGCTTGATCGTTGGCTGGACTGCCGCTTGACGCCAACAGAGCGATCTAGGGTTCTTGCGCTCTTTGAGCAGCGCATCGAGACGCGAAAACCTGCGTCGTACCTCACGCACACGGCTTGGATTCAAGGATTTAAGTTTTACGTCGATGAGCGGGTGATCGTGCCGCGCTCGTTCATTGGCGAGTTGTTATGCCGCGAACAGCTTGATGCGGCAGTTCCCGATGCTGACGGCATTAACAATGCGCTTGATTTATGTACGGGCTCTGGATGTTTGGCGATCTTAGCTGCGGCAGCCTTTCCCAATGCTCAGGTGCAGGCCAGCGATATATCCGCCGACGCGCTCGATGTGGCCCGGCGTAATGTTGCCGATTATGGTCTTGAAACGCGCGTGACGCTCGTACAGTCGGATTTGTTCGAGGGCATAGCGCCGGCTCGATTTGATCTGATCATCGCCAACCCGCCTTATGTCACAACATCAGCGGTTGCGGCGTTTCCGGCGGAGTATCGAGCGGAACCAGAGCTGGCGCACGCGGGCGGTGCCGACGGCCTGGACCTCGTCCATCGCATTCTAGCGGCCGCGCCCGCGTATCTCGCTCCACACGGCGCGCTCGTTGTCGAAATAGGCCAAGCCCGGGACGCGCTCGAGGCGGCACGCCCGGATTTGCCGTTTCTGTGGCTCGACACGGAAACAAGCGAGGGCGAAGTTTTCGTGCTTCGAGCCGCTGATTTCAGTATCGGCTAGGCTTAGCCGAAAGCGCCGAAATGGTGCGAGATGCCGGTGCCGATTTCGCGCACGAACTCGTAGGACTGCTCCATCGGTTGTAAAATCTCAGTTTCGAGCCGTCCATAATCGTCGATGCCACGCGGCCGGTAGCTTGCCTGCTCGTCGAAGCGCGCGCTGGCTGCTGTCGAGAGAGCCTTGGCACCATGCGGGAAAGCCTTGCGCATAATGGCGATGACTTCGGGGATTTCCAAATTTAAAGCCATTTCGAGCACTTGGCCGTGGGACAAACCATCCTGCGGTGCGAACCGCGGCAGTTGGGCCGCAAGAATGAAGATCCGCATGATCAGCGCCAATCGGATCGCTTGCAGCAGGTCCAGTTCGAGTCGATTGGCGTCGGGGACTTTACCGCCTTCGATATTTTGATCTTCCAGGATGCCATGCAGGTCGATCGCGTCTAGGCGCAAGTGATGCACGAGCTCGCTGATCGCGCCTTGGCGGTCATCGGGAAGGAGATATGTTGCGAGCGTTCTAAACGCGCTTTCCAGCGCTTGCTCACGCCCCCATGACGCGCGCGAGGCCCAGAAGCCAGCGTCAAATACGGTTGCATTGGCGCCCATCGCGTTGAGGCTCGAGACCGTTTTACCGTAGGCGATCATGCCCAGCAGCGATTGCAGGCGCTTGGACGACTTGGCAAGTTTAGCAAACCGCTCTCGATCGTTACCGACCGCTGTTCCCAAACCGGCAACGACGTTGGCGATGTAGCCGAACTGCTGAAGAATTGCGTTGTTGGGAATAGCACGCATGCGAGCGGGATTACCGCGATCAGACGCGTGGTCACCTTGTCGTTTCACGGGGCGAGAGCCCGTTTTGAACAACAGGTTTGGTCCGAAGGCGCCCAAGACTGCGCGATAACCATCGTGCGCGAACAGGGCTTGCTGGAACGCGCGCAGGCGCAGGAAGAAGTCGAGCGAAAAGTTCTGCTCAGTATAGAAGGGGTCGTTGTCGGCGGCCGGCGCTTCGCCATCCATGATGACGGTTGCGAGTGCGCGCATCGTCAGCGCACGATTACCGAAGAACATGTAACCGTCGCCGCCCTGGAAGCTCGTCTCGTGTTTAACGGGCAGATTGTTGTCGGAGAAGCGGCGGCGCGCTTCGTCCGAGAAGACGTAATGCAGACGCGTGTGGAGGTCGCCCGGGTGCGCACCGCGGCCCATCGATTCGCCATGCGTCGAAAAGATCAAAGTTTCTACGCCTGGGAGGTTTGACCTTTGCACCATGGCGGCCAGACCATGATAGTAGCGTTCGATTGCCAGGGTCGCTGAAATCTGGCCGATGAAGCGGCCGGCATCGGAGAAGCCGGTTTGAATGCTCAGGCGTTTGCGGCGGATGACATAGTCGCGATACGCTGGTTCCTCAACCAGGCGCTCCATGATGCGCGAGCCGTTTTCCAATCCCGACGGCGTTTCAAACAGCGGCGATATATCGGTGATGTGATCGACGCCAAATAGTTTAGCGAAGAACACGGCAATTAATACCGTTGCTGGCGATTCACACTCCGCAATCAGGAAGCGGAGCGGTGTTTCCTTGTCGATGTGCTTGTGGATCTGTGCCGTCAGCGCAAACTGGCGGATAGCGGTTGCGGTTTCGAGGTCAAGCGTTTCGAAATTGACCGATTCCGGCACGCAGTTTTGAATCATCTCGACAATTCGGGCGAGCGATTGGCTTTCGGTCAAGTCGCGCGTCCACGGCTCGTGCACGTACGCGCGGAAGGCGTTATTCAACTGCAGCGCGTTGATGCGCAGGTGAATGTGCGAGGTGCCGAGACCCGTCGCGTCGATCAAACCCGAAAGGGCCGCAACAGCGCGCTTCAGCTGGGGCGTGTCGACGGCATCGATCAGCGAATTAAACAACGCCAGCAGGGGTTCGACGCTCGACAGGTTGTAACCGTCGCTTTTCGTCATCACATTGGCCGCTTTGGCGAGGGTCTCGGAGCTGCCGTCCACGCCTTCGAGGGCCTTGAGCTGCTCATCGACGGCGGCGATACCCAAGTCAAGTTTGCCGACGATTTGGCGGGCGATCCGCTGGGCGGCATCGCTATCATCGAGCTTATGCTTCAAGATGATGAAGCGCTCGCGGATGTCGCCTAATGCAGCGCGCTTCTCAAGCAGCCGCACGCGAAACGAAAAGGTCCAGGCGATATCGGTTCGCCCATCGAGGTCGTAGCCGATCCACGATGCAAATGTCGTCAGTCGCGGGCGTATCTTGTAGGCCGCGTCTTCGAATTTCTGAGCCGCAACGCTATAGAATCCGTGCAGGAGCTCCTCATAGCCGTTGCGAAGATTATGGATGGCCTCCTGCGCGCATTTGTGCTCGTGCTCGAGAGCCAACGAGGGTTCTGGGCGATGCGGCAGGCCGATTTCAACGTTGTTGGCGGGCGCGTCGGAGACGGCGATTTCAAGCATCCGGCGATACAGCGCGTCGGAAAGTCCAAAGGTCGGGTGGGCCGTCAGAACAATGCCGGTGCGCGGGCGTGACCAACGATCGCTGAAAGCCTGCAGCGAGCCACCCGCAGCGGTGGCCGTGCGTTCAACGTAGGCAGTGAAATCTTTCAGAGTTGAGGCTTGATCTACGTAGCCAATCTTCTCGCGCAGGCGGCGCGCACGGCGGACGCAGGCGCGGTCCATCAAGCGGCCCGCCAAACCTTTGACGTCATCGAACGAAACGTCGCCAGATTCCAACCGGCGCGACATGTCGAAGGCGACATTCAATATCGGGTTGAGCGAGGGGTTGTCGGGAATTTGCGCCCGGAGACGCTTCAACTCTTCGACGAGCGTCGTCTCGTCGAGCTTCAGGGACCGCGTTTGTGTTGGGGTATCTTGCATGACCATACTCTCCGCGCCGCGCGGTGTTTGAAGCCGTTAACGTCTGTTCAGTGGGCGAGAGGGACGCCGGGCTAGATTGCAAGCCCGGCTTCACGTTTCGTAGGCTTCAAGTTGCGTTTGCGCACGTTGCGCTAGGCAACTTTCTTCATCTTGCTTAGCACTTGAGCAATGGTCGAGCCCATTTCCGACGGCGTCGGCGCGATGGTCACGCCGCAGTTCTGGAGGATGTCAACTTTTTCTGCGGCCGACTCTCCGAATGCCGAGACAATGGCGCCGGCGTGGCCCATGCGACGACCCTTCGGTGCCGACAGACCAGCAATGTAGGCGACAAGCGGCTTCTTGCCGTGGTCTTTCGACCAGAGGCCCGCTTCGGCTTCCTGCGGTCCGCCGATTTCGCCGATCATTAAGATCGCGTCGGTTTCGGGATCGTTCTCGAAATGCTCGATGACATCGCGATGCGACGAGCCGTTGATCGGATCGCCACCGATGCCGACCGAAGTCGAGATACCGATGCCAAGCATCTTCAACTGCTCCGCGGCTTCGTAGCCGAGCGTTCCGGAGCGGCCGACGATGCCGATGCGTCCTGGCAGATAGATGTGGCCCGGCATGATGCCGAGCATGGCCTTACCGGGCGAAATCGTGCCGGCGCAATTGGGCCCCGTCAGGATCATGCGGTTTTCTTTTTTGTAGCGGCGCATGTAGCGTTTGACGCGGATCATATCTTGAGCCGGAATGCCGTCCGTGATGCAGACGCAGTATTTAATACCGGCGTCGGCGGCTTCCATGATCGCGTCGGCCGCGAACGGGGGCGGCACGAAGACAATCGAGGCTTGGGCACCGGCTTCGTCGACCGCGCCTTTGACCGTATTGAAGACGGGACGGCCCAGATGGGTTGTGCCGCCCTTGCCCGGTGTCACGCCACCAATGACGTTGGTGCCGTAGTCGATCATCTCCTGAGCATGGAACGTGCCGATGCGGCCCGTGAAGCCCTGGATGAGGACCGGTGTTTTTTCGTTGATAAAAATTGCCATTTTAAGCGTCCTCCGGGTTACGCGCTGCCGTTGCTTTTCGCTGCCGCCACAGCTTTCGCTGCGGCGTCAGCCAGCGTTTCAGCGCTGATAACCGTTAAGCCGCTCTGATCGATGATCTTGCGGCCTTCTTCGACGTTGGTGCCAGCCAAACGAACAATGACCGGCATCGTGATCTCGAGCTCTTTGATCGCATCGACGACGCCTTTGGCAACCCAGTCACAGCGATTGATGCCCGCGAACACGTTGACCAAAATGGCCTTGACGTTCTTGTCGCGAAGCACGGCGCGGAACGACTTGGTGACGCGCTCGGGAGAAGCGCCGCCGCCGATGTCGAGGAAGTTTGCCGGCTCGCCGCCGGCCAGCTTGATCATATCGAGCGTCGCCATCGCCAAACCGGCGCCATTGACGATGCAGCCGATATCGCCGTCGAGGCCGACATAGGCCAAGCCGCGGTCGGACGCGTAAGTTTCGCGCGGGTCTTCCTGGCTCTTATCGCGAAGCTCGGCGATGTGGGGGCGTCTGAACAGCGCGTTCTCGTCAAACGACATCTTAGCGTCGAGTGCGAGGACCTGCTTTTCCTTGGTGATGACGAGCGGATTGATTTCGACCATCATCGCGTCCAGATCGCGGAAAGCGCGGTAGCAACCCATGATCGCCGGTACGATTTTGTTGACGATGTCGGCATCGACGCCGAGCCCAAAGGCGATTTCGCGCGCCTGGAACTGCTGCATACCGACGGCCGGGTCGACGCTGACGCGGATAATCGAGTCTGGCTGTTTGGAAGATATCTCTTCGATGTCCATGCCGCCAGCGCCCGAGGCGATGACCATCACGCGCTCGGAGGCGCGGTCCATCACGAACCCGAGGTAGATTTCCTTATCGATGTTGGTCGCTTCTTCGATGTAGAGGCGCGACACGAGTTTGCCGGCCGGGCCGGTTTGATGCGTGACGAGCTTGCGGCCGAGCAGGTACTCGGATGCCGATTCAATCTCGCCTTCCGTTTTGCAGATTTTAATGCCGCCGGCTTTGCCGCGAGCGCCAGAATGAATCTGCGCCTTGACGACGACCGTTCCGCCCAATTCGCTGGCGCGGTAGGTTGCCTGCTCAGGACTGTAGGCCAAACCGCCGCGAGGAATGGGCACGCCGAACTTCGAGAGAAGTTCTTTGGCCTGATACTCATGAATGTCCATTTATGGACCTCCCAAATTAGTTCGAAATTTAAGGGTTCGTGATCACGTTCAGGCTTTGGCTGCGGCCTTGCGAGCGGCTTCGCCCTTCTTGATTGCAGCGTTGGTCGCGAGAAGGTTGTTGGCCATTTTCTCGGAAGCCGCGTCGATCATCTTGCCGTCGAGAGACGCGGCGCCTTTACCTTGAGCTTCAGCCTCTTTGAGCGCAACCAAGATGCGTTCGGCGCGCGAGACTTCAGCGGCCGTCGGCGAGTAAATTTCGTTGGCCAGTTCGATCTGCGAGGGGTGGATCGCCCACTTGCCTTCCATACCAAGTGCTGCTCCGCGGCGCGCGGCTGCACGGTAGCCTTCCGGGTCATCGATGCCGCCGAATGGTCCGTCAATCGGGCGAAGGCCGAAAGCGCGGCAAGCGACCGTCATGCGCGACAGCGGGAAGTGCCACTGGTCGCCTGGATAGTCGGGGTTCAAGCCGCCGATGACGACGGTGCGCGCTTTGTTGAAGGCTGAGTAATCGGCAACACCAAAATGCATCGATTCAAGACGGCTGTTGGCCGAGGCGATCGCTTCGACATTGGCCATGCCCAACGGTGTTTCGATCAGAGCTTCGGTGCCGACTTTATTCTTCAGGCCTTTGGCGACTTCGATCTGGCTGACAATGCATTCAACCGTATAGACGTCAGCTGGCACGCCAACTTTCGGAATCAGGATCGTGTCAAGCTTGGAGCCTGCCTGTTCCATGATGTCGACGACGTCGCGGTACATGTAATGGGTGTCGAGGCCGTTGATGCGCACCGATACGCTTTTGCCGGCGCCGGCCCAGTCGAGATCGTTCAGGGCTTGAATGATGTTTTTGCGCGCCTGCTCTTTTTCGGGCGGGGCGACAGCGTCTTCGCAGTCAAGGAAGACATAGTCGGCGGCGCTCTTCAAAGCGCGATCGATCATCGTCGTGTTGGAGCCTGGAACGGCGAGATAAGAGCGCTGCAGGCGCTGCTTGCGGAGCGGATAAAGCGTGTAGCTCATGGGGGCGTAGCCTTCCTAAAATTGTTGTGTTGTTGTTCTTTGCGACCGCCGCGATGGCGAGCGCTGAATCATGAAGCTTGAGAGGGGCGCTCAGCTGTTGCCAGCTGAGCGCTGAAAATCAGGCGGCTTTTTTCGGCGTTACGTTGGTCGCGGATTTGGTCGCTGTCTTGCTGAGATATTCAGCAGCTGCACCTGTTCCAGAACCCAGTTTGATGTTGACGCCGCTGTCCTTCAGAGCCATTTCGACGGCGAACAGAACGCCGCCGACCATGAACTCGTCCAGCGCGCCCAAGTGTCCGATGCGGAAAACTTTGCCTGCAACTTTGTTCAAGCCGACGCCGAGTGACGTGTTGTAGCGGTAGTAAGCGGCCTTCACGACGGCATTGCTGTCCATGCCTTCGGGCACCAAAATCGCTGACACCGTGTCTGATTGCCACTTTGCTTCCTTAGCGCAAAGCTTCAGACCCCAAGCATCAACTGCCGCGCGAACGCCGCCTGCCAAGCGGGTGTGGCGGGCAATGACGTTGTCGAGGCCTTCTTCGAAGATCATATCCATCGACGCGCGAAGGCCACGGATCAGCTGCGTTGCCGGAGTGTAGGGGAAGTAGCCCAGATCATTCGTCTTGATCATGTCTTCGAACGAGAAGAAGCAGCGGTTCATCCGTCCGTTCAGCGTTTTATTGGCGTCGAGAGCTTTTTGGCTGACGGCCAAAATTCCAAGACCCGTCGGCAGCATGAAACCTTTTTGCGATCCCGATACGCAGCAGTCGACGCCCCATTCGCCCATGCGCATGTCGAGTGAGCCGACCGAGGATACGCCATCAACCATCAACAGTGCGGGGTGCTTGGCTGCGTCCATTGCCTTGCGTACGCCGGCGATGTCGCTCGCGACACCCGTCGCAGTTTCGTTTTGCGTCGCGAAGACCGCTTTGATTTCGTGATGCGTGTCCTTGGCGAGAATATCGGCATACTTTTCAAGCGGAACGCCCGTGCCCCATTCTTCGTCACACAACACGACCTTCAAGCCGAGGCGCTCGGCCATATCGACCCAAAGTAACGAGAATTGGCCAAAGCGGCTCATCAAGACTTTATCACCGACAGCGAGCGTGTTGGTGATTGCCGATTCCCAGGCGCCTGTACCCGACGATGGGAAGATGAAAACGCGGCCGTCCTTCATTTTGAAGATCTTCTTGAGATCTTCAAATACCGGCAACGTGAATTTGGGGAATTCCGGTGAGCGCATGTCTTCCATGGCAAGGTTCATCGCCATGCGAACCTTATCGGGGATCGTCGTTGGACCAGGAATAAAGAGGTGTGGGGTAACCGTCATGGGCGTTTCTCCGCGCTGCGTTTTACGTTTCTGATCATTGAAGTTCCGCCGAGAACCGGCAGTCAACGGCGATAATCCGATGTGAATTCATCGTCGTCCAGACGACCCGTTGCAGCAGCGGTCACTGGACAAATTTACCTCGTCTCAATTCGAGCACGGGCCGCGCTATTACAACACCCGCATGGGGAGGAAGAAAGGGGCGGGTGGGTAGGTGCCATTGCCCCTGCCGATATGGTGCGGTGCGGCGTAACTAGCTTTGACCCGGCCGAGACGATGTCATGAACAGCGCGACGGCCATGGCGCGATTGCTCACTTCAAGTTTGTCGTAGAGATTTTTTAGGTGATATTTGACTGTATTTCGCGTGATTCCGGTGCGGTCGGCAATTTGTAGATTGGTCCAGCCGTTGGCCAGCGCCGCCAACAATTCGCGCTCACGGGCGGTGAGGCTGGCCAGCGGATCATAATTCAGGAGATCGATGTCTATGTATGGAAGCGACAGTCTGCCGCGCGATACGGCGACGACAGCTTCGAGCAGCACCGCTGGTTCTTCCATCTTGGAGACGAAACCCCAGGCGCCGCCCTTGATCGCTTGCCGAAGCACGTCAGTGCTGCGCTCGCCGGTATAGACGACGACGCGCGTCGGCCATTTTTCTGCGCGTATCCGCTCGAGCACCGCTGAGCCTTGCATGTCTGGCAACGACCATCCGACAATCGCGATCTCGACGTTAGATTTATCCAAGCCTGCGAGTAGGGCCGCGCCCGAGGCGAAAACGCCGGCGACGTCAAAGCGGCCGTCTTTCAAAACAAGGGCTTCAAGGCCGGCGCGTACGACCGGATTCTGGTCGACAATTGCCACCCCGCTCTTCGACGCCATTCGTTCTTGCCGTCCTTCCAAAATGCTGGTTCAGCCCGACTTGGCGACCCCGGCAGGATTTGAACCTGCGACCTACGGTTTAGGAAACCGTTGCTCTATCCAGCTGAGCTACGGGGCCATGCTGCTGCGGTTCGCGCTCGATCCTCCATTCCTATGAAGTTGCAACTGCTTGCCGTCAAGAGAACCGGGGTGCGGGCGATCGGCGCCTGCTACAAAAAGGCGAAAGACCTCCGCCGCAATCAAAGGTTGTATTGTAACGGATTCTTCATAAGGTCCCGCGCGTGCGAATTCGTACGAACGATGACGTGTGCAGTTGTGTCGGTTGGTTGGGGGATTTTGTCATGGGTACTATCCGCGTCGAAGCCGTGCCGGTCAAAAGCTATAATCTCGGGCTGTTTCGTTTCGATCACCTGCAACTCGTCTATCAGGACGAGACCGACGTCATCGACAGCCAAGACTACTGGTACGTGCTCGAAGGTATTCAGGACGGACCGCTGTTCAGTTCAACGCTCGGCGCGAGTGGCGAAAATGGCTCCCTGTCACTTGGTGTTTCAAATGACGCGGGCCGGGACGAGCTTATCTCCATCATCGGCACGCCGGAAATGCGCGGATCAAGAATCATCGCGTCGGGGTCCACGGCGTTCTCCACTTGGAGCCAATTGACTGCGTATGCCGGCGAGATTGAGGACCAACAATATCGCTATGTTGCCTACTCGTTGCCATTCTCAGTATCGGGAACGATCAATTCGACGTCGCTGATTTCGTCGGCGCTCTGGTCGGTCGGCATCGACCTCAACAACGTCATGCCATTCAGTTTACGCCTTTCGCCCGGCGCAGAGACCATTCTGGGCACGGCCGGCGACGACGACATGCGGGCGGCCGGCAACTTTACGACGGTCGCTACGGGGCTTGGTAACGACACCCTGCGCGGTTCGACGAACACGATTTGGCTTGAGAAACTCTTTGGTGGCGCTGGCGACGACACGTTCCATTGGTCGCTCGGCGATAACGTCGTCAATGGCGGCCAGGTACGGATGGCCTACATCAACGATGGTCTCGATACGATGGATTATTCCGGCATCGGGGCTGTTTATATCAGCACTACCGAACATGCCGTCGAACACAAGATTGCCGACTACTTCGCCGACTTCGAGGGCGGGTCCGATCAACTCTTTTCAATCGAGCAAGTCTCATGGGACTCTGGCACCGACGTGGTGGAGTCCGGCCCGGGTGTCGACCTTTTTGAAAAGCCAGTGAGGCTCGACTTGCAGGGCGACTCGGGTGGCCGGGGCGACGAACTCAGCATGGCCGGCGGCAATGCATCGCTGCTCGTCAATGTTTCCTCAGGAGGTATGATTTCCGTTCAGGCCTTGGCCAACGAAGGGCTCGATGCCGGGTTTTGGGTCAGCTCTCTCGAGTGGTTCGCCGGCTCAAAAGGAAACGATGAGATTTACACCGGCGGCAGCATGCGCGGTGCCGAAGGCGGTGATGGCGACGATCTCATAGATACGCGGCTTACTGAGCCGTTCAGCGGCCAAAGTCCCAACGGCTACGACATCGAAATCGACGGCGGGGAGGGCGATGACACGCTTGTCACGGGCTCGGGACGAACCTTCGCTGCGGGTGGCAACGGTGCCGACATGTTCGTGCTTTCCGCTATGAGCAGCGGTGTGGGAACTATCGAACTTGTTATCGACGACGCCGACAGCAGCGACAAACTCTACATTCCCTACGATTTGTTCACGGTCACACGCGGCGATTACGAGGGCTCGTCGCTGTTTCAACTGACGGGCGGCGTGTTCAAGATCGACGACGCGATCACGCGGTCGTATTTTTACTGGGGCGATTCTGACGACGATCAAGTGCAGGGAAATATCTCATTCGTCGGCAACATTTTTTACGAGATGGAGGGATCAGATCTCGTCATCTCCATCCTGCAGGGACATCAGGAAAGCGTCACGATCGACTACGGTCCGGGCGAACCACCAGGGCCGACGGTTACCTACGCCGCGATCGAGGAAGAAACGTTGTCGATCGTGCGTGTCAGCAACTGGTCGGAGGGGATGCTCGGGATCACGTTCCCGGTGACATGGGATGTCACGACCGCTGGTGAAGGCGAATTATTGTCTGATTATCCAGGCTACCAAAGCGCGGTGAGCAACGCCACGCAATCCAGCCGATTCATCTCTGGACTTGACGAACGTCCCGAAAGCCATACGCCCCGAGAGTTTGGAACGGCTGTCGCCACGGCTCGTTCGTTAGCGCCACCGGTCACCGATGGCACTGCGGGGGACGACATCATTATCGCTGATCATGGCGGGCCGTACCACATCTCGGGGGGCGCGGGCGACGACAGCATCACGGGAAGCGACGGGGGCGACGAGATTGACGGCGGCACGGGTGCCGACAGTATGAGCGGTGGACGCGGTAACGACGCCTATCACGTCGATGCCGCTGGCGATCGGGTCATCGAAGTCGCCGGCGGCGGTTTCGACAAGGTCTATAGTTTTGTCGACTACCTCCTCGGTGACTTCGTCGAGCACGTCACGCTGCAAGGTAGCGCCACTACCGCGACCGGAAACGATCTGCGCAATACGCTCGTTGGCAACGATCTGAACAATATTCTGATCGGCGGCGGCAGCAACGATACGCTGGCCGGCAATCTCGGCGACGACACGCTCATCGGCGGTCTTGGAGGCGACGGATACGTCTACGAACTCGGCGACGGCCGCGATAAGATCATAGAAGTCGTCGAGGCTGGTGTCCGCGACGTCATTGTTTTTGCCGGTGAGCTCAAGGCCAGCGATGTCGCGTTCTACCGGCGGCCCGACACGCCGCTCGATTTAACGCTGCGCTTTGCCGACGGCGGCAGCCTGACGGTTGTTGACTATTTCAGCGCAGCTGGGCCAAACATCGAAGCTGTCGAATTCGCATCTGGCGACGCCGATTGGACGATGGAGCAATTCGCCGATTTAGCCGGCAATGCCGCTTTGACAGCAAACATCGCACCGATCGCGCGTGACGACGTCCTCGCCTACGCGGGTGGCCGAAGCGTCGTTGTTCCGTTTGCCGCGCTCCTCGATAACGACACGGATCAAAACGGTGACCAACTGACGGTGTTATCGTTGGCCAACGTCATCGGCGGCACGGCCGTGTTCGACGGACACGGGGGCATTGTCGTGGATAGCGCCTCTGGGCCAGGGCATGTGAGTTTCGATTACACAGTCAGCGACGGACAGGGCGGCACGGCCAAGGCAACGTTTGACGTGTCGATGGTGCCAAATTCTGCGCCTCGTCTGACGTCTGGCACGGTCAGTACGATCGTCGAAGACACAGCCGCGGCCGGGCGGCTAATTGCCAGCGACGATGACGGCGACACGATCATCTACGCCGTGAAAGCTGGTGCAGGACCAGCAAAGGGTACCATTGTTTTCGCGGAGGACGGTCATTTCGTCTACACGCCACACAGCAATGCCAATGGCCCGGATAGCTTCACCTTGACAGTGTCGGATGGCCTTAGCGCTGCGGTCGAGCAGGCGTTTGCGGTTTCGATTGCAGCGATCAACGATGCACCCATTGCGCAAGCGGACCAGGGCTTCTCGCTGCAATCGGGAGCGACGTTGCAGCTTGCAGCCGTGTCCATTCTTGGTAACGACACGGATATCGACGGCGATCTTCTCGCGCTCGCGTCGGTTAGTGCTATCAGCGGCGGCACCGTGGTGCGCACTGCTGACGGCGGTGTCAGCTTCACGGCGACCACCGGTTACACGGGCGCGGCCTCGTTTGCGTACACCGTCTCGGATGGGCATGGCGGAACAAGCTCGAGTTCCGTGGCGCTCACCGTGACGCCGGCTCCGCCTGGCCCTGCGACGCCGAACATGATTATTGGGACAGACGGTCGCGACGTCCTCATCGGAACCTCGGGCAACGATATTTTCATCGGCAAAGCCGGCAGCGATACCTTTGTGTTTCGCCGCGGTATCGGCCACGATCAAATCAACGATTTCCAAACGGGGAGTTTCTTCGCAAATCTCTTTGGCGGTACTAAAGACGTGATCGATTTGCGCGGCGCAGGATTTACCGGCATTTTCGATTTCTTGAACCATATGTCCAAGTCGGGATCGGACACGCTGATCACGACGCATGACGGCGGCTCGATCCTGGTCAAAAACGTGACGCCCAATCACTTCTTCTTCGACAACTTCAAACTGTTTTGACCGTCGCCTTGCTCATCCGAAATGGTGCGCGATATGAGCATCGGATCGGGCTAGACTACGCCGACCTCAAGCCTGACGGACCTGCTGCCGTGGCACGCGTTGTTTTTGCCTGTCCATATTTTGAAAGGCTGGCCGGCTTCATCGCCATTGCCGGTTTGGCCGCGTCGTTGGCATTCGGTTCTCAGGCCCAGGCGGCGGATGAGGCCGCTGATGGGGCGGTTCCAACCGTCTCAACGTGCGTCCTCCAACCAGGTGCGGCGCGCACGGTGGCTCGCATCATTGATTCAGAGACGGTACAGCTCGATGATGGAGCAGAGGTTCGCCTCATTGGAGCGCTTGGCCCGCGGGCGCGCGACGCCGGGGCTGTTGAAGCGGCATGGCCGGCAGAAGTGCGAGCTATTGACGTCCTGACCCAGCTAACATTGGGGCGGACCGTCAGGCTTGGCTATGGGGGGCGGCAACGCGACCGCTACGGCCGGCACCTTGCCCACCTGTTCGTCGATACCGCGGACGGCGAGATCTGGGTTCAGGGAGCAATGCTTTCAGCTGGTGCGGCGCGGGCTTACTCGCTGCCCGGCAGCGGCGTTTGCGGGAGCGAACTTCTGGCGCACGAGGCTGTGGCGCGACGTACGGCTTTGGGGTTGTGGGCGTCATCGCTCTATCGTGCAAAACCTGCTGATCGCTCGACGCTGCTCATGAGCCGCCGCGGCCGCTTTGAGATCGTCGAAGGCGTCGTGCAATCGGTTAGCAACATCAAATCAGGCACGTATCTCAATTTCGGCGCCGATTGGCGATCGGACTTTACCGTACGAATCGCCAAAGGCGTGCTGTCGGCTTCGCCTGACCTCGCCGCGAAAGTTGCCGACCTCGTGAGCCGACGCGTGTCTGTCAGAGGTTGGATCGAACGCCGTAATGGACCGATGATCGATCTTCAAGACGCGGGTCAGCTTGAGGTCCAGAATGAGGACACGCCGCCGATTGCGGGCGTCAGCGCGCCGGGCGCGGGTGATCATTCGCGCGCTGCCAGCCCGTCGGAGGCTCGAAATCCGCTCGTTCGCCCAGCCCCTGACAGTGAAAAGCGCCCGGAGCTTCCTGAACGGAAGACCCCGGGCGCTCTTGATCTCTAAAATCAGAGACGGCTAGGCCACGGTGCGTGGCCGACCCGCGTCGTCAGGCGGCTTCACCAACCGATTCAGCTGCAGCGCCATCGGCTGCCAAGCGGCGGCTCTTGGCGCTCTTGGAGAGCACCTCGACAATACGCTGCGTCGCGCCGCGCTCGTCGAGCTTCTCAACCGCTGCCAGCTCGCGCGCCATACGATCCAGTGCGTCTTCGTACAGCTGGCGTTCGGAGTACGACTGCTCAGGCTGCGCTTCTGACCGGAACAAGTCGCGCACGACTTCAGCGATCGAGACAAGATCGCCCGAGTTGATCTTCGCGACGTACTCCTGGGCGCGACGGCTCCACATCGTGCGCTTTACGCGCGCGCGGCCTTTAAGGGTATCCATCGCCCGTTTGACGATGGCCTCATCGGCGAGCTTGCGCATGCCAACGCTCGCCAGCTTGCCTGTTGGCACCCGCAGCGTCAGTTTTTCCTTGTCGAAGGTGATCACGAACAGCTCCAGCGACATGCCGGCGATTTCCTGCTCTTCAATACCGACAATGCGGCCGACGCCATGCGCCGGGTAGACAACGAATTCATTGGCCTTGAAGCCATGGCGCTGGTTGACCGGCTTTTTCTGGACGGCCAGAATCTGGCGGGCTGCGGCGGCTTTGTCAGCGGCACCTTTTTGGGTTGTCGGAGAAGCTGCACCGACGACCGGTGTCGTCAGTTTCTGACCGACAGGCTTTTGCACCGCTGCCGTGATGGCGCGGTGAGCAGCCGTCGAAACAGGCTTGACGACTTGCGCGGCTGCGGCAACCAGCTTCTTAGGCGCGAGTTCCACTTTGTTCGGTTTGACGACAGACTTAGCGGCAATAGGCTTCGCAGCCACCGCCTTAGCGGCGAGGTGCGCCGGCTTTGCCGTAATCGGGGTCGTTTTTGCCTTGGCCGTGGGCGCAGCGACTTTCAGCGAAACGGATGGTTTCGCTTTCGAAGAAGGGTTGGCATTTTTAGTCGTTGCGGCTGCCTTCACGATGGGAACCTTGCGTGTGGCCACATTAGTGGCAAATTTAACGGGGGCAGCGGCTTTTTTCTTCTGGGCCATTTCGTTTCTCACTCCAGCGTACTAAGGTCGTTCAGCAATGCTGCCGAACTTCCCACTTCCGGTCGGTACTCAACCGGTCTGCAATCGACCAGCAAGCGCAAGCGCTCGCTGAGACACGCACCCGCTGGCGTCCTTCCGATGACGGAAGTTCGTCCGCGTGCGCTCGCTTTAGCCAAGTCGTACAAATTCAACCGCCGCCTTTAGCCCGACGCCCCACGTCGTTTTATTTGAAGTCCATGCCCTATGAACAATAGACTTCTTTTGTTCGCGGCAGTTTCTTATTTGTGCTCTCTTAACGCCATCACAACTCCACCCTAACACACTCTTGACGGAAATTGAAGGGCAGTGGCCTGAGACACTCTCGTGACGCCACGGTAAACGCCGCCGTGTTGTCGGCGCAATGCTCGCATTAGCGAGACTAGGACTTTGAGAAATCGCTGTCTGGAGAAAGAGATTCCTCTAATCGCCAGAACCGGGCTCGGCTGAGAAATATTTTTCGAATTTTTCGCTTTCGTCTTTGTGGGCGTCTGCGTCAGAGGGCGCTGCCTTCTTGGCCGTAATATTCGGCCACGACTCCGCATACTTGCGGTTGAGTTCCAGCCATTTCTCAACGTTGGGTTCAGTGTCGGGCTTAATGGCGTCGACCGGGCACTCGGGTTCGCAGACACCGCAGTCAATGCATTCGTCGGGATGGATGACGAGCATATTCTCGCCTTCGTAAAAACAGTCGACTGGGCAGACCTCGACGCAATCGGTGTATTTGCACTTGATGCATTTCTCGTTGACGATGTAGGTCATGCTTTTCCTGGCCGCTTTTGTCTTGCGCGGGGTACTAGTCTTCGCGGAATCGATCCTTGAGGCGTTCAGTAGCCCGCCGGTCGCGCTTGCTCGGGCGGCCCGAGCCAGCTGGACGGACTGCGGCCGCGGCATCTGAAACAAAGGATGACTCGTGGCCCGCTGGGGCCTTAGCCGATGATTTGGTCTGAACCGTCGCGGGTGTCAATTCCCGATACAGGTTCTGCGCTTCCGTCGCGGGCCCACGGCGTGTGCCGATCGCCACCACTTCGAAAGTGCGGATGTGCGGCCCCATAGACAGGGTCAACACATCACCGGCCTTGAGCCGGATGCTCGGCCGGTCACACTTCGTCTTGTTCACGCGGATCTTGCCGCGAGCAATTAGCGCTTGGGCAAGGGTGCGAGACTTTGTCAGTCGGGCAAAGAAGAGCCACTGATCGAGGCGCTGATCGGCAGCAACGGAGGGCGCGGCGCTGCCCGTCATCGCGAGCCTGGACCTTCGCCTCGCTTATCCAGGTTAGCTTTCAAGGCCGCTAAGGCTGCGAACGGCGAATCTGGATCGGTGCCCGCCCGTTTGGGCGGCGCGGCGCTGATGACGGCTGGTTGACGGCGGAAATCGTCACGGCGGCCACGGTCACCGCCGCCGCCGCGCTCACCACCGCGTTCACCAGCGCGTTCCGGGCGCCCGCCGGAGTCGCGTGTCCGGTCACCGCGGGTCTTGTCGTTATTGCCGCCGCCTGTCGATGCATCGCCGGTTTTGCGGTCGCCGCGATGCCGGTTACGGTTTGGATCGGACTTGCCCGCGTCACGCGCATGATGTGGCGGCCGATCGCGATCGGGTCGCCGATCGGCTGGACGGTCATTGGCCGGCGCGGTTGTCGTTTCGGTTGCAGCGGTCGATGCCGTCGCTTCGACGCCCGCGCCGACCGCTGGCTGGTCGGCTGGAACGTTTGGACGTCGGTTACGGTCGCCGCGGCGATGATGGCTTGGACGCTGGTCGGAGCGCGGCGCACCGTCTGCTTTGGTGCGATCGCCGTCGCGGCCTGATTCACGTTCAGGGCGCTGATGGCGGCGCGGGCGCCAGATGTCTTCGTATTTCTCTTCCGGCTTGGCTTTATCTGGTGAGGCTGCGGCTGCGGGGTCGGGGCTGCTTGCCGCCGTATCCGCTTGATTTTCGCTCGGAGGCTCCACGACTTCGCTTGCCACAACCACTGTTGGTTCGCCGGTATTTGCCGCGGCGTCGCTTGGTGTGGGGGCAGCCGTCAGCTCTGCTGCTTCTGCTGCGGGCTTTGCCGAAGCATCGAGTTTTTCCTCTGCGCCAGACTCCAGTTGTGTTTCTGCATCCGTTGTTGGGCTTGCGCCGGGCTCAATCGCCGGGGCCGGAACAACAAGGCGGCGCTCCGGACGGAAGCCCAGCGCCTTCAAGACATTGCCAAGCTCATCGGCCGAGCAGCCCAGAATCGACATCATGTCGTCAGTGGCGCGAAAGCCGCCATCGCCGGTCGAGCCTTTGGGTGGCGGCATCACGGCATCGGGCTTGGCGCGGTAGGCGAGCAGCGGGCGGATCAAGTCTGCGAGGCGTTCGAGAATGTCGAGGCGCACCGCGCGAGGTCCACACAGATGAAAGCCATTGGCTCGATACAGCGCTTCGGGTGTCGTGGGGTTGGCCGGTGCCGAGGTCAATCCTGGACGGGGAAGCTGGGGGAGTGTGGCGCCTTCAACCGGTGCCGGTTGCGGATGCTTCAAAAGCCAAAGTGTTGCGGCCAGATCGCTCGACGCCGGCTTCAGCATCAACGGGAAGAAGATATTAAACGCGCCAAATCTCAAGCCATACTTGCGCAAGTCGGCGCGCGCCGTTTGATCGAGTGAATTGATCTCGTCAGCAACGGTCTCGCGCTTTAGAACGCCGAAGTTTTCTTTCAAACGAAAAGCGATGCCGCGGGCCAAGCCTTGCAGATCGCTGGCCGCCGACATATCAGCCAGCGGTTTCAGCTTCTCGGCGATCGCGTCCTTGAGCCAGGTTTGCAAACGCAGCAAAACTTTCTCGCGATCGGCGTCGCTCAAGTTTTCGTCGGCGAGCAGGGTCACCGTTGGATTCAGTGGATCATCGGCCGCTTCGAGCTTCGCGATCTCGTCGTCGCGCCATAGAATGCCGCCGGCGCGCGTGACCTTGAAGGCATCGTTTTGAGCGGCGGCGACGCGGCGCGCGCGCATGCCCAGCTCTCGCGTCAGCACGTGCGTTGCTGCAGCTCGCGTGGCTTTGCCGTGGATGCCTTCATCGGCGTCATCATGCGTGAAGCGAAAGCCCTTGAGCCGGCCCACGAAGTGATTTTCCACCGTGATGGCGCCATCTTCGGCGATGTCGGCGTTCAGTTCGTCTTTGTCTCTCATACCCTTCATCAGTGCGCTGGTCCGGCGATCGACGAAGCGTTGGGTCAAACGCTCATGCAATGCGTCGGAGAGACTATCTTCGATGGCGCGCGTGCGTTGCTGCCAATGGACAGGGTCTTGCAACCAATCGGGGCGATTAGCAACAAAAGTCCACGTGCGAATGTGCGCTATTCGCGTCGCCAGGGTGTCGATGTCGCCATCAGTCCGGTCAGCCTGGGCTACCTGCTTCGTAAACCAGTCCTCGGGGATGCGACCCGTTCCGCTGGCAACGTATTTGTAAAGGGTCGCGATGAGTTCGTTGTGGCTTTGGCCGGAAATTTTGCGGTAATCGGGGACTTGGCAGACATCCCAGAGCTTCGAGACAGCCGAGGAATTGGTCGCGAGGTCCATCACGTCGCGGTCGACTATCACGGCTTCCAGCGCCGCGAGGTCGTCGGCGGTGCGGGCGCGCGTGAGGCGTTTTTCTTTGGGGAACTCACGCAAACTCTCGTGAAGCCTGGTCACTGAGCCGAAATCGAGCTTGCGATTGCGCCATTGCAGCACGCGGACGCTATCGAAATTGTGGTTCTCCAGCCGCTCGACCATGTCGGAATCAAGGGGTTCGGCGCCGCCCGTGACGCCGAAGGTGCCGTCGTTCATGTAGCGTCCGGCCCGGCCGGCGATCTGGCCGATCTCACTTGGCGTCAAAGCCCGGTGATTTTGGCCATCAAACTTGCGTGTGCTCGAGAACGCGACGTGATCGACATCGAGGTTGAGGCCCATGCCGACCGCGTCGGTCGCGACGATGAATTCGACATCGCCCGACTGATAGAGAGCGATTTGCGCGTTGCGAGTGCGTGGCGAGAGTGCGCCAAGGACGACCGCTGTGCCACCGCGCTGGCGGCGTATCAATTCGGCGATCGCGTAAACGTCCTGCGCTGAAAAGGCGACAATCGCCGACCGGGCGGGAAGCCGCGTAATCTTTTTCTCGCCGTTGTACGTCAATTTGGACAGACGGGGCCGAGCAATGAAGTTCGCGCCGGGGATCAGTTCGGAGATTGCTTCGCGCATCGTCTGCGCGCCGAGGAGCAGAGTTTCAGATCGGCCGCGGGCATGAAGCAGACGATCAGTGAAAACGTGGCCGCGCTCGGGATCGCCGCATATTTGAATTTCGTCAATAGCGAGAAATGCGACATCGATGTCGCGCGGCATCGCCTCGACGGTCGAGACCCAGTAGCGCGCTTTCTCCGGCTTGATTTTCTCTTCGCCGGTGATCAGCGCGACATTCTCAGCGCCAACGCGGGCTTTGATCTTGTCGTAGACTTCGCGGGCGAGCAACCGCAACGGAAGTCCTATCATCCCGCTTTCATGGCCGAGCATGCGCTCGATCGCCAGATGCGTCTTGCCGGTGTTCGTTGGCCCAAGCACCGCCGTAACATTGCGAATGCGAGCTTCGAAATCGCTGGCCATTTTATATTGCTGCCCTCTACTCCGGCTCTCTCCCTGGCATTGCAGAGCAGGCCCGCTAGATCAAGGCTTTATTGCCGGGCGGTTTGCCACTCCGGCACGGTTTTCAGCGCCATTTATTGCGTCAGCGCGATCTCGGTCTTGTTGGAAGCCGTTATCATTACGCTTTCGGCGAACATGACCGCGGAGCCCAGCGTGGTCGGGATCGTGACTTGATACGGTACGAAGGTATTGGCCGAGGGGATCGGCCGTAACGCAATTTCGATACCGGAATAGTCGACCCACGGCTTTTTAAAGTCCTCCGGTTTGTGGCCGGCCAGCGGAATATATTTGACCTTGCAGACTTTAAGCTGCGTTGGCTGGCCCGAGGCTTTGTCTTCCTTCAGTCGTTGCTCGCCCTTGTAGGTCATCACGAGATTAAACCGCACCTTGCCGTCGAAGATCGGGATCGTGCGGTTGCACGGGTTGGCGCCTGTCGCATGGGTCATCGTCAGGATGGACGACATCGGGTCGAAAACATTCTTCAGATGCTCGGGCTTGATTGGCACCGCGTCCGGGTGCGGCGGCTTGGCGGGGAGGACGGATACGGATTTCACACCCGCGCTGTCGAAGCCAAGGGCGACCGAGCCCGATTTCTTGGATTTGAAATCGAGCTTATAGTTGGCGGGATGAGGCTTGAGCGCGTCCAAGGTTCCTTTGCTCTCGATGGCGCCTTTCCATTTGAATGCCCCGAACAACGCTGAAACCTCGGCGGACGCTGTTGTCGTATAGGTTTTTCCATCGGAGGCCGACTGGAAGCGATAGCTGCCGACATCAAAGCCGCCAAACTGCAACTTGTACTTGGCGGACACGTTCGCTGGCCAAGTTGCATCGGCGGCACGCGCGAGGCTTGGGCTTGCGAGCAGAGCCGTTGCGGCCAAAGCCCTCAGGAACACGCGGGCGGACGCGCGTTCGACGCGGTAAACTCCTTGACGGGGCATATGACCGGCGCTCCTAGGTGAATTTCAGCAAGCCCGAGCGGGTAGGCGGCTTTTGCGTCTATTGTTGGGCCTATGGGTGCCCTGGTTGAAGCCCGGAAAGACCGAGGTTTGGTCGCTCTATCACGGCTACGGCTTGACGGCTGTCGATAACCTCCATTATACGCATGCCATGTCCCCGATGGCAGCCGCCGCCGGGGCGCAATATTTTTAGCAAAACCGTTGCTACGGTTGGCCCCTTGCGCGCTTTACGACGCGCGGCGGCGAAGGAGACAGCTATGACGAGACGTTGCGAACTCATGGGAACGTTGCCGCTTTCGGGGCATCGCAAGAGCCATGCGGAAAACAAGACCAAGCGCAAATTCCGGCCCAACCTGTGCAACGTCACGCTGATGAGCGACGTGCTGGGCCGAAAGATCCGGCTCAGGGTTTCAGCCCGCGCGCTCAAAACCGTTGAGCACCGCGGCGGTCTCGATGCTTATTTGCTGAAGGCCCGGAACGAGCAACTGTCAGATGATTGCTTGAAGATGAAGCGCGAGATCATGAAGGCGCAGGCGGCACCGAAGACCGAAGCCGCCCAGGCAGCCTAGAATCTGAATTCAATTCTTTGAAACTTGCGACCCGGTCCAGCTTACTGCTGTGGCCGGGTTTTCGCTGTCTTGAGTGATGGCAGCGCAAATTGCAGGAGCAGAGTTCGCTGCAAAAAGCGATTAAAGTTGTCGTCCGAGATCAGCGTCAGGATCGTCTCGCCGGTTGGGGCGCGGCTCAAGGCCAAGCCTTCCATGTTGTCGATCTCGTACTCCATGTCGGCTTCGATCAGAATTTCGCCGTCGATCGTTTTATCTGGCTGAAGATCAAGCGCCGCGATCCGGCGAATGCGCATTTTTACGCCTTCGAGCCAGCGAAAGCGACGCTCCAATACGAACAGGGTGCCGTCGTCGAGGCTGGCTATGTCGGTCACATCAAAATCGCCAATGTTGACGAGATGGAAGATCTTCTCGCCGGCCGGTGTCCATATCCAGCCGGTGTGATTGCGGGCTTTGTCGTAGAGCCGTTCGGCCATCGCGACGGTTCGGCCGCTGAACGTTCCACCGCGCATCACGGTCATCGCCTCGAAGCCGCCGTTGCGGCGCATTTTAGCCGAGGCTTTGGGTTTTTGGAGCAGGCCCTTGCCCGATGACATGCCGTCTCGCATCAGGTCATATCTGACGAGGCGGCTATTTTGCTCGTAGGAGACGATGACCCGGCCGTTATCGAGAGTGCCGCTTTCCAGGGCAATCGCTTCTGCATCGCGGTCACGATTGCGGCGTAGGATCTTGCCGTCGAGGGCCAACAGCGGGCCAAGGCGCGCGTCCGTAATGGAGGCGGGTGCGCCGTCGCGATAAGCAATATCTCCCGTTAGCCAGGCGCCGCTGTCTGACACCGCCGCGAAGGACTTGGCGTCGGAATCGACGATCAGCCCTGACCAACCGCCGAAGTATTTTTCTTCAGGCGCTGTCAGGACGAGCCCGCCGCGGAATTCCAATTTGCCAAAGCGCGTGGCAGCGCCGCCGATCCGGCTGAAGCGCGCAATGGGCTTGGCGTCGATTGCGACCGATTTCGGTTGCAGGTCGCGCGTGTCGGGTTTCTCTTCGGCGTTAACACTGGCTGCAACGGTGGCTGCGATTGCCAGCGCCAGTAGCGTCGCTGCAAGCGTGCGCGGAGTGTGTTTTGAAGACATCAATGGGTGCGCCGCCTGGAGCCCGTCGCGCGGCCGTTGAGGGGAGCGTCTTCCTCGAACAGTTCGACCAGCTTTTCGGTGATCGCGCCGGCGAGTTCGGACGCATCGGTGATCGTCACCGCACGGCGATAGTAGCGCGTCACATCGTGGCCGATGCCGATGGCAATCAGTTCGACCGGCGAGCGGGTTTCAATCTCGTGGATGACTTGGCGCAAGTGCTGCTCCAGATAGGCGCCGGAATTTACGGAAAGGGTCGAATCATCGACCGGCGCACCGTCTGAGATCATCATCAAAATGCGGCGCTGCTCGGGCCGGTTGACGAGCCGGCTGTGCGCCCAGGCCAGCGCCTCGCCGTCGATGTTTTCCTTGAGCAAGCCTTCGCGCATCATCAGGGCTAGCGATTGCTTGGCGCGGCGCATCGGCGCATCGGCGGTTTTGTAGATGATGTGGCGCAGATCGTTCAGACGGCCGGGCGCGGACGGCTTGCCGGCTGCCAGCCATTCCTCGCGCGATTGCCCGCCCTTCCAAGCTTTGGTCGTGAAGCCTAGTATTTCCACCTTGACGCCGCAGCGCTCGAGCGTGCGCGCGAGAATATCGGCGGCACAGGCAGCGACCATGATCGGGCGGCCGCGCATCGAGCCTGAGTTGTCGAGAAGGAGCGTGACAACGGTATCGCGGAAATCGGTTTCGCGTTCGCGCTTGAACGACAGCGCGTGCATCGGGTCGGTGATGATGCGCGTCAGGCGCGCGGCGTCGAGCACGCCCTCGTCGAGGTCGAAATCCCAACCGCGATTCTGTTGCGCGAGCAGCTTGCGTTGCAATTTATTGGCGAGGCGCGAGACGACGGCGGACAGCGCTTTTAATTCTTTGTCGAGAAAAGCGCGAAGCCGTTCGAGTTCTTCTGGCGAGGAGAGATCTTCGGCTGACGTTTCCTCGTCGTAGGCGCGCGTGAAGACTTTGTAGCCGAATGCCTCGGGGTTTTCGAGCACGTTGACGTTGGGACGCCAAGGCGATGGCGCGTCGTCCTCGTCGACGGCATTGTCGTCCATATCCTGGTCGTCGGACTCGCCGGCGTCGGTCATCTCCTCGGTGTCAGAGAGATCGCCGTCCGACTTTTGTTCATTGTCGGGCTTGTCCTGGCCTTCTGAGGCTTCGTCCTGCGGCTGTTCGGATTCGTCTGCGCCGCCTTCGCCGACATTGTCTTCGCTTGGATCTTCGCTGTGATCGGGGTCTTTCTGATCGGGATCGTCCATCAGGTGCAGAACCTTCAGCAGATCGCGCACCTGCCGGCCGAACTGCTCTTGGTCTTCGGAAAGTCCCTCCAGCCGTTTCAACAGTTTGGCACCGCGACTTTCGATCAACGGGCGCCATACTTCGATCATGCCGAGTGTCGTCGCGGGCGGCGGCAGACCCGTCAAGCGTTCGCGGATCAGGAGGGCCAGCGCTTCGTCGAGCGGCGCTTGGCTGCGATCTTCCAATTTAGCAAAGCGGCCGTGGATGTAATGATTTTCGATTTTCGCTGTCAGATTTTTTGCCATTCCCGGCATCCGCGTCGCCCCCAGCGCTTCGACGCGGGCGCGTTCGCAGGCTTCAAAAACCGTGCGCGATGGGCCAGGCGGCGGCATCAGGCGGCGATGAATTTTGGCGTCATGGCAGCCGATGTTAAGCGCGATGCTGTCGGCCCAGCCGCGGACAATGGCGATGTCGTTGGCCGTCGGTACACGCGGCAGATCGGGCAATTGAACCGATTTACCCGCCGCTTTCGGTTTGCCGGGCCCGAAGCCGACATCGATTTCCGCGTCACTGGCGATTGCGCGCATAGCCGGGCCAAGCACGCGCTTTAGCGGTTCGGACGGCGCTTCCTTGCGTTTTGTGATCGGCGGGTTGGCCATTGGTTAGCGCCCCATGGCGAAGTTCAGCTCAAGGCCACGTTGGCGGTGCTCTCGGGAAGTTCGACGCCGAAGCAGCGTTGGTAGAATTCTGCGACAAGCGGCTTTTCGAGTTCATCGCATTTGTTCAGGAATGTGACGCGGAAGGCGAAGCCAATGTCGCCGAAGATTTCGGCATTCTCGGCCCAAGTCATCACAGTGCGCGGGCTCATCACGGTCGAGAGATCGCCGTTGATGAAGGCCGAGCGCGTCAGGTCGGCGACGCGGACCATGTGCGAGACCTGTTTGCGTTTGGCGTCGGTTTTGGCGAACGCTTTCACCTTCGAGAGCACGATTTTAGCTTCGTCATCGTGTGGCAGGTAATTGAGCGTTGCGACGATCGACCAGCGGTCCATCTGACCTTGGTTGATCTGCTGCGTGCCGTGATAGAGGCCGGACGTATCGCCAAGACCGATCGTATTGGTCGTTGCGAACAAGCGGAAAGCTGGGTGCGGGCGGATAACTTTAGACTGGTCAAGCAGGGTCAGCTTGCCCGAGACTTCAAGCACGCGTTGAATGACGAACATGACGTCTGGGCGCCCGGCGTCGTACTCGTCGAAGCAGAGCGCCGTGTTGGTTTGTAGTGCCCACGGCAAAATGCCTTCGCGGAATTCCGTGATCTGCTTGCCGTCGCGCAGCACGATGGCGTCCTTGCCGACGAGATCGATGCGCGACACGTGGCTATCCAGGTTGACGCGAACGCACGGCCAATTCAGGCGCGCGGCCACCTGTTCGATGTGCGTCGACTTGCCGGTGCCGTGATAGCCCTGGATCATGACGCGCCGGTTGTGTTTGAAGCCAGCTAAGATCGCCAGCGTCACGTCGCGGTTAAACAGATAGTCGGGGTCGAGATCTGGAACGTGCTCTTCGGCCTTGGAGTACGCCGGCACTTCGAGATCGCTATCGATGCCGAAGACTTGGCGAACAGAAAGCTTCATATCCGGCATCGGTGCCGGTGGCGCGGCGGTGGCGGCGCTCTGGGGGTTGCGCATGTATAAATTCATTCCGGCGTTCGAGTGAGTTACGGTCAGCAATGCGGAGGCGCGCGTGCGGTTCCAGCCAGGCTCGTTACGGCGCAACCTGGTACATCAGACCAGCGGATCGTTCAGACCCCTACCAGGGTCAGGCGGCTTAGACCAAGCCTGCTTGCTTCAGATAATTATAGGCTGTGATGATTTCGCGCAACTTTTCCTCGGACCGGCTGTCGCCGCCGTTGGCATCGGGATGATGCAGCTTCACCAATTCCTTGAATTTGGTTTTGATATCATTTTTGGTTGCCTCGTCGGTGAGGTTCAACGTGCGCATGGCTTTTTTCTCGAGCGGCTTCAATGCACGGCGATAATCAGGTGCCGTTGCGGCTCGCGAACTGCGATAGACGCGAGGACCGCGTTTGGTGGCGGCAACGCGTTCGGCCGCTTCCTCGGCACGCCCGCCATCGCGAGTGCCGTGGGCCCAGGCATTGGCCCCCGACTTCCATGTTGGCCGGTGGCCGGTAATCGCGTCGCGGCGGAACTCGTCGACTTCCAGATCGCTCATGCCGTCGAAGTAGTTATAGCTGTGGTTGTACTGGCGCACGTGGTCGATGCAAAAATTATAATATTCGTTGTCGCGGCCGCGGCCCATCGGCGCGCGGTGGGGGCCCGGCTTGTCGCAACCCTTCCACTGGCATGGTGCCGCTGTGTCACGGCGGGGACTCGCGTCCTTGCGTCCGGCGACGCGAATGCTGTCGAATAATTTTGAGTTGAGTTTCATGGGTCCAGATTATGATGTGGCAGTCGTTCCGGCACAAGGACGGTTATCGGCGACGCGGCTTCGAAGACATCATGACGCGACACGACAAGGCGCAGATTGGGCAGCAAGTCTGCCGCCGACTTCTAGTATGGGAGGCCGCCACTCGTGTTACTCAGTTCTTCGAGACAGTCGTTTAAACGCGAGGCTAAAGCATGTCAGCAGAAATGCGTCTTAGAGAAAAATTGGTTGCCGCGCTGCGACCTGAGCGCCTCGATATCATCAACGAATCCGAGATGCATGCGGGCCACAGGTCGTCGCCTGGAACCGGTGAAAGCCATTTTCGCGTGCTCGTCGTTGCAGACGCCTTCGCTGGCAAATCGCGCGTCGAGCGGCATCGCATGGTCAACGCAGCCTTGGGCGACGAGGTCGGCCAGCGCATTCACGCCCTTGCGCTCGCTACCTATGCGCCAGGAGAAAAGATTCCGTGACGAGACCTTCAACCGCCTTCGAGCGAAGACGTTTCGGCTGACGTGCCGTTCTCGTCGACGGGCTTGGGCACCGGCTTGATGCGTAACGCTGTTATTTTGTTGCGCGATTTGCGCAGGATTTCGAAGCGGTAGCCGTGGAATGTGAACTGCTGGCCGGGTTCGGGTATCGTTTGCGCCTCGTGAATGACCAAGCCGGCGATCGTCGTTGCTTCATCATCGGGAAGATCCCAATCCATCTGGCGATTGAGGTCGCGGATTGCAATGGTGCCATCGACGTTGACTGTGCCATCGGTTTGAACGCGAATTTGACTCTCGTGAGTGTCGTGCTCATCGGCAATCTGGCCAACGATTTCTTCTAGAATATCTTCGAGCGTGATCAGGCCCTGAACTTCCCCGTACTCATCGACGACCAAGGCCATCTGAGCTTTTTTCTTCAGGAACTGGTTGAGCTGATCTTTGACGCTCGTCGTATCAGGCACAAACCACGGCTCGGTCGAGAAACTCATGATGTCGAGCTTGGAGGGATCCCAGCCGGCACGTCCGAGCGCTGCCAACAGGTCCTTCGTATGCAGCACGCCGACGATGTTTTCAGGCTCATCCCGCCACACCGGGGCCCGCGTGTATTGCGATCGCAACAATTCTTCGAGAACTTTTTCGGGTTTATCGTCGGCATTTATTGTTTCCATTTTGGTCCGGTGGACCATGATGTCGGCAACCTCTAGATCACGCAGATCGAGCACGCCGCCCAACATGTTCGCATCGCCCTTGGCGACAGTCCCTTCCCTCGCCTGCAGCCCAATCGTGCCGCGGATCTCTTCGTGGGCGGCGAGGATATTTGCGTCGTCATCGCTTTTGCCGGGCGTCATGCGCAACAATTGCCTGACGACGAATTCGATGGCCTTTGTAAACGGCGTCAAGACCACGATCACCCCGCGCATGATCGGCGCGACGATGAGGGCGACCCGGTCGGAGTACGCGAGTGCGTAGGTTTTCGGCAGGACAGCGGCGAAAATGACGATGAGCAAAGTCACGATCGCGGTCGCGTAGGCAACTCCCACTTCGCCAAAGAGCGTCACTGCTAAATTCGACGCCATCGCCGCGGCCAACACATCGACGAGCGTGTTACCGAGCAGTACCGAGCCGATCATCTTCTCGGGCTGGGATAGGACCTTGTTGACGAGTTTGGCTTGGGTGTTGCCGTCTTCTTCCAGTGAATGCATGCGAGCACGGGACGCTGCCGTCAGCGCCGTTTCGCTCATGTTGAAGAACGCCGAAAGGGCGATCAGAATGATGATCGCTACGATGCTCAGGCCGATTGAGAAGGTCATGGGGGAAGGGTCGGGTCCAGTTGTGAACGCGGACAACTTCTAGCACGAAGTTGCGGTGCTGCTTAACCCCCGATTTCAGCCGCCAAAAAGGCATGGACTTGCGCTGGATCGACGTCCCGGGCGACGAAAGCCTGGCCGATGCCGCGAACCAGGATGAACGTTAGGCGGCCCCTGCTGACTTTTTTGTCTTGGGCCATCAGGCGCATGAGTTCATCGGCATCGGCTTTTGCGCCGGGAATGTCTCCTAGGCGTGTCGGCAGGCCGACGGCTTGGAAATGGACGGCGACGCGCTCAGCCGTTCCTTTTGGCGATAGGCCCAATTGTTCCGAAAGACGGAACGCCAAGCACATGCCGATCGCAATCGCTTCGCCGTGCAGAAGGCGGCTCGAGAAGCCCGTCCATGCTTCGAGCGCATGGCCAAACGTGTGACCAAGGTTCAGCAGCGCGCGATCACCTGTTTCGGTTTCATCGCGGGCGACAATCGCGGCTTTGGCTTTGACGCTCGTTTGAACCGCAAGCGTCAGATCGGTCGCGTCATGGCCGAGAACGCTGCGCCAATGTTGCTCGAGCCAAGCAAAGAAATCAGCATCACCCAGTAGCCCATACTTGACGACTTCGGCGTATCCAGCGCGGACTTCGCGCGCCGGCAGGGTCTTCAATACGTCGGTATCGGCGATGACGAGATGGGGTTGGTGAAACAAGCCGATCAGGTTTTTGCCCTGAGGCGTGTTGATGCCGGTTTTGCCGCCGACCGAACTATCGACTTGCGCCAACAACGACGTGGGGATTTGCACGAAGCGAACGCCGCGACGCAGTATCCCCGCGGCGAAACCGGCCAAGTCACCGATGACGCCGCCGCCTAGCGGGATAACGATGTCACCGCGCTCGAGGCCCATCTCCAGAAGGCGCTCGCACAACGGGCCAAGTTCGCGGAAGCTCTTTGTTGCTTCGCCCGGCGTCAACACGATTGAGCCGGCGAACATGCCTTGCGATTTAAGGCTCGCTTCCAGGGTGCTCAGATGATGGCTGGCGACATTGGCGTCGGTTACGACACCGCATCTGACTTGGCCCAACCGAGCTTTAATCAGCGGTCCGGCCTGGCGCAAAAGAGCGGCGCCGATCATGACGTCATACGATCTCGACCCCAGATCGACATTGACCGTGCGAACCGCTGGTGTGGTGTGGGGAGGGTGAGCGTTGCTCATAGGTGCGTCCGTTTCCAAGGTCGTTTGCCGCTCGTTTGCGGCGATTGAAAATCGTTCGGCAAGGCGTGTAATAATTTCTCCGACAATATGTTCGTGCGGTTCGTCACGGCTCTCGACCGTCAAATCGGCTTGGGCGTAAACTGGGTAGCGGGCGTCCATCAGCTTGCGCATCGTCGCTTCGGGATTGGCTGAACGGAGTAAGGGGCGGGTATCGCGCTTCGAGACGCGGCGCAGCAGAACCGGCAACTCAGCGCGCAGCCAGATCGAGATCGCTTCATCGCGGATTTTCTGGCGTGTCTCGGAATGCATATACGCGCCGCCGCCGGTCGCCAGGACTTGCGGTCCGTTTTGCAGCAAGCGCGCGATGACCTTACGTTCGCCTTCGCGGAATATGTCCTCGCCGTGATCGGTAAAAATTTCCGTGATGGTTTTGGCGGCGGCGCGCTCAATCTCTTCGTCAGCATCGACAAACGGCAGGCCAAGTCGGGCCGCTAGGCGTTTTCCGACAGACGATTTTCCACAACCCATCAAACCGACCAAGACAATCGATCGGCGGCCCAATGGGGTTTTAATCGCGTCGATTAAGCTCGCGTCCGGCATCGACTTTGCTAATTCTTTCGCTGGCTCACGACGCTTTGCTCAGGCGTCGCTGTGGCTGTTGTGTTTGGCTGGACGTTCTTTTGCAGGTGCGGTCGGCCGGAACTTGTGATTTGCGCAGATCACATGGCACGATCCGAATTGGTCCGCAAACCCGTTCAGTTGCGCGAACGTGGGCGCGGAAGGCCGAGGAGACGCATCGTCAAGCTTAACGGCGGGCGCTAAACGGCCGGTTCCTTCTTGCCTACCGACCGGTTGTCATTGCTCCGTAACGCCAGACATATTCGCGCCCATTTGACGACTCAGTTATCGATGAGTCAGGAAAACGCACATGCCAAGCCTCTTCAGGTTCCTATTCATTTCGGGTCTGGCCGCGGGCCTTGCGCTTGGCGGGCTTTACGTCCTTGCGACCAAGTTCGAGCCCGAACAGCAGGTCATCAGCAAGCCTGTACAGGGCGTCAAAATTAAAAAGTAGGCACAATCGACCGGGGCTCGAGACGCGATGACGGCGGCGGCGAACCATCTCGAAGCCTTTCTTGGTATGCTCAGCGCTGAACGAGGCGCGGCGCAAAACACACTTGACGCTTATGAGCGTGATTTAAGCGATTTCTTTGGGTTCCTTGGCACGCAGGCGATCGCCGTCGAGTCGGCGCAGGCCAAACATATTCGCGGCTTCCTGCAGCACATGACCGAGAGCGGGCTAGCCGCGACCTCGCGGGCGCGGCGGCTGTCTGCGGTGCGGCAATACTACAAATTTCTCAACGCGGAGGGGATCGTCGAGGCAGATCCGGCGATCGGGCTTGCCGGTCCAAAGCAGGCGCGATCCTTGCCCAAGGTTCTCAGTATCGCCGAGGTCGATCGGCTCATCACGGCCGCGAGCAGACGGGTTGCGGGTCACGAGGGGCGAGAGCTGTTCAGGGCATTGCGTTTCCATTGCCTGTTGGAAATTCTCTATGCGACCGGCATGCGCGTCAGCGAACTCGTTGGATTACCGCGTTCCGTGCTGCGCGGCGACAGGCGAGTTTTGACCATCAAAGGCAAGGGCGGACGCGAGCGTCTCGTGCCGCTCAACCCGGCAGCGCGAGAGGCGCTCGACCGCTATCTCGCCGTCGCCGGGCGGTTCGATAATTCAGCGTGGCTGTTTGCCTCCAAGTCGGCCGAGGGCCATGTGACCCGGCAGGGCTTTGCAAAAGATCTTAAAGACGTGGCGATCGAAGCTGGGCTCGACGCCGCGCGTGTTTCGCCGCACGTGTTGCGTCATGCGTTCGCCAGTCACTTGTTGGATCGGGGTGCCGATTTGCGCGCCGTCCAGCAACTGCTCGGGCACGCCGACATTTCAACAACTGAGATTTATACGCATGTGCTGCAAGAGCGGCTCGTGAAGCTCGTCAACGAGCATCATCCGTTGGCTAAAAAATAGCGGCGTTTGCGGCTCTGGAATGTTAGGCTGCCGGGCAACCTTTGGAGGAGACAGCCATGAGCCGCCTGTATGGAGACAATCACCGCGCCATGCAGATGGCGTTTGACACGCGCACACTCGCCGACCGGATCGAGATGATTACGGTCAAGCCCGAACTCGACGACTTGGCAAAAGGGTTCATCGAGAGCCGCGACATGTTTTTTCTGACGTCCATCGATCACAAGGGGCGTCCGACGGTGTCATACAAGGGCGGCACGCCGGGCTTCGTCAAAGTGATCGACGACAAGACGATCATGTTTCCGAGCTACGATGGCAACGGCATGTACCTGTCGGCTGGCAACATGGCCGGCAACCCGGAAATCGGCATCTTATTCATCGATTTTGAAAAACCGTTCCGGTTGCGCTTGCAGGGGCGGGCCGAAGTCATCGTGACCGGCCCAGAAGTCGAGATGTTCAAAGACGCCGAAATGGCCATCAAAGTGCGCGTGCATGAGACGTGGATGAATTGCCCGCGCTATGTTCACCGCTACCAGAAATTAGAAGCGTCGCGATACGCGCCCGGCGTTGAAGCCGACACTCCGTTCTGTGAATGGAAGCGGATCGACGCGCTGCAAGACGTGGTGCGCAAGGGCGAGCGGGAGACCGTCGCGAAAATCGGGACGACAACGATCGACGACTGGATGGGTAAGGTGATGACGGGCGACAAAGGCGCTTGAGGCGTTGAACGTTGGGTCTACTTCAAACGTCGTCGCGACGGCGTGAGGGATCAAGCAGCGGGGCGCGCGCGTCCGCCAGACCCCAGATACAGGCCATCATTATAAACACGTGGCGCCAGTGGTCGCTGTCGATGACGAGGCCCTCAAAGGCGACGCCCGCGAAGGCTGCGCTGGCGACTACGAAGCCTCCTTGCAAGGCACCATTCGTCATTGCTGCGCGTAGTCCGATGACCAGGGTGGTCACGGTGGACACGGCGAACAGCAGGCCGCCGATCCAACCGGCATTCAAGAACATGCTCAGATAAACGTTGTGCGGTTCTTCGTGGTGGTACTTATCGCGGAACGTGTGCGTACCGATGCCAAAGGGATTCTCTAGTACCAACTTTCGCGCCTTTTCCTGGCCGCCAAAGCGACCTTCAGGCCCGACATCGTAGCTTTGATCCAAGCTCGCGCGTTCGGTGAAAAGTGAGCGAACCTGTTCCACTTGCAAAATTGCGAAGATAGCGATCGTGACTGCGGCAATGCCCGCCATTCCAACGACGCTCAAGCGATGAAAATCGGTGCGGCGGCGGGAACTGACCGTCGTGACGACGGCAAGGATCGTCAGCGCCATGATGGCCGAGAGCCAAGCACCGCGCGAGAAGCTGATCAACAGACCGATGACCAGAGGCAGCATCACGAAGCTTGCGATATAGGCACGCTTAGCTGGCTCGCGAAGCATGATCCAAGCGGCGAACGTGATGGCCGGCGTCAAGGCTGCGCCATAGACGTTTGGATCTTTGAAAGTGCCGCGGGCGCGACCGTAATTTGTAAATAGATCATAAGCGGAGGGGATGACGTTGAAGTAGCCGAGCAGGGCCGCCAGTGTCGCAATCAGGCAGCCAATCAGATAGCACCAGAAAATCAGATTGATGCGCGGCAGTGGGTCGGCTGAAATGTAGCCGGCCAGGACGAGAGCGCCGATCACTAGAAAAAGCGTGACGAGCTGATGTTTGAGACCGGTACCGACGTTGACCGACATCGCTGCGCCGGCCATGCCAAGCGCCACGAACGCCGCTAGGATGCAAACGTTCAATAGGGTTATTCTTCCGCAGCGGATCACGCGCAACGCTGGCAGCGTCATGATGACGGCTCCCATCAGTGCATCGGCGACGGCTGGTTCAGAAAATACGATGCTGCTCAGTGACATCGCCAACGCGACGATGATGCCCGCAAGCGTCTTAGCGCTGAAGCTAAGCGGGCGCGGCGCGAGTCCTTGGGTGATAGTCGAGCTAGTAGGCATTTTTGCTCGAGAGCAGCGAGAACGGCGTCAGGGCGATGATGTAAATGTCGAGGAGCACCGACCAGTTGTCGATGTAATAGAGATCGTATTCGACGCGGCTCTGAATCTTGTCGTGGGTATCTGTCTCGCCGCGCCAACCGTTGACTTGCGCCCAGCCGGTGACGCCAGGCTTCACGCGATGACGCGCGTAGTAGCCTTGCACCACATCCTGATAAAGATCGTGCCCGGCTTTTGCCTGCGTCGCATGTGGCCGCGGGCCAACGAGCGACATGGTGCCCAGAAGCACGTTGAACAACTGCGGCAGCTCATCGATACTGCTGCGGCGAAGAAAGCGGCCGACCGGCGTCACGCGCGGGTCATCGCGCGTCACCAGTTTGCTCGCCGTCGCGTCCGACATATCGGTGTACATCGAGCGGAATTTATAAACTTCGACGAGTTCATTGTTGAACCCGTACCGCTTCTGTTTGAAGAAGATCGGGCCTTTACTGTCGAGGCGTATCGCCAGGGCCGCGAGCGCCATGATCGGCGATACCGCGACAAGCAGGAGGGCGCCGAGAACTCGATCTTCGATATTTTTAAGAGCGCGATCCCAATCGGTCAGCGGCTTGTCCATGACGGCCAGCATGGGCACCTTGCCGATATAATGATAAGCGCTCGAATTGAGCCGCAGCTTCGAATTCAAAGCCGAGATGCGGATATCGACTTGGAGCGAAAAGAGCTTTTGCAGGATTTGTAGCAGACGGTCTTCGGCGCGGGGCGGTACGGTGACGATCAGCAGATCGACGCCGGAATCGCGGCAGAAGTTTTCTAGATCTTCGAACGTGCCCAGACGCGCCAACGAAGAAGGGCCGTCCGAACTGCGCTCGTCTTGGCGATCGTCGAAAACGCCCAAGATTTGCAAATGGGCTGCACCGTCGCGTGCCAAAGCCTGAATCACATCGTCGGATTCTTTGCCGCCGCCAACGATTACCGTTTTGCGGACGAGCAGTCCGGCGCGCGTCAGCACATTGATGACATTGGCGGTGGCGACGCGGATGGTCAACAGGAGCGCCAGCGACAGGGTGAGCCAGAGAATGATGAAGGCTGGAGACTGCGGCACGCGATGCGCCAGATAGGCGGCGCCGGTTAGTAGCAGGAATACGGTCAAGAGGGCGATCAGCACTTTGGAGAATTGCCCAGACGTGCTGCGCAGTGCGGACACGGAGTATGACCACTTGACATGCAGCGCGCAGATCACGAGTGCGGCCACGAGGGTTGCGCGCAGGTGCGCCGATGCCGACCAATCGGCAGCGCCATTAGCAATCAAGCCCGCCAACAGGCTCGAGGCCCATATTGAAAGGCCGTCGAGGAGGGCCACTGCGAACAGCAGTTTTGGGCGCGAAAAGCTATAGCGCTGATCTACGAAAAGTTCGGCTATGCGCTCGGCCGGGGAGCGGCGAGCAGGCGTCACAAGGCTCGAGGCTTGGGTCATCGTGTCGGTCGTCATTGGGTACTCGATACGCGGAGGGGCTCACCGGCACACCCTAAAGCTGGATGGTTGACGGCATCGTAACGGTCTTGCCCGAGTGCCGCTTTCCATGCGCGTCGAAGCGCCCGGCATCGGGCATGGTCAAAATTTGCTGAGCGGCCGTTCCAAATTGACAGACGTCTGCGATACGGTCGCGAACCGCAGCTTTGACAGTTTGCCTGTCTGCCGACATTCTGGCGGCCATGAGCACACATGAACCTCCAACGACCAGCAGGCGCGGCGCTTTTTCGGGGAACCCGGCGGGGCTTGCCGGTCAACCCGCCGGGCTCTCGACCCTCTTTTTCACCGAGTTGTGGGAGCGATTCTCATATTACGGCATGCGCGCGCTGCTCATGCTGTTCATGGTCACGCCGGCCGCCAATGGGGGCTTGGCGTTTGCGACGGAAACGGCGGGGCGCATCTACGGCAATTATTCGATGGCCGTGTATATGCTGGCGATTCCTGGCGGCTTTATTGCCGATCGCTTTATAGGCGCCAAGCGAGCCGTGCTGTTGGGCGGCTGGACGATCGCGGCTGGGCATTACGCGCTCGCCATGCCGACCATCGCGGCGTTCTACGTTGGGCTGTTGTTAATCGCGATCGGCACTGGGCTTTTCAAGCCGAATATTTCGGCACTCGTCGGCGCGCTTTACTCGCGTGATGACACGCGGCGCGATGCGGGCTTTTCGATTTTTTACATGGGCATCAATATCGGTGCGTTCATTGCGCCGCTGATTACGGGGTTTCTGGCGCAGAGCGGTTGGTTCAAGGATTGGCTGGCGAGCCAAGGCTTCGATCCGGCGAAAAGCTGGCACTGGGGGTTTGCCGCCGCTGGCGTTGGGATGACGGTCGCGATGCTGATCTTTCAGCGCAATACGAGCGGCTTGCAAGACCATGCGGCGAGCCGTGCCGACGAAGGCGGAACTGCATCGCATGGCGTTTGGCGCGAAGGAATGGTCGTGGGCGGCGGGACTTTGGCGTTGCTGCTGCTGGCCATTTTATCTGACACGCAAGGATTCGCATGGATCCGCTGGCTATTTCTTGCCCTGCCGGTCGCCGTCATCATCTACGCCGCGCGCCAACCGAACGAGGACGCGCAACGCATCGCAGCTATTGGCGTGCTGTTCATCGCGGCGATGATCTTCTGGGCGGTCTTCGAACAGTCGGGCAGCACGATCGCGCTGTTTGCCGACAGACTGACGCGAAGCGAATTCTTCGGCGCGCCGTTCCCATCATCGTGGTTTCAGTCGGTCAACCCTATTTTCGTGATTTTGCTCGCACCCATTTTCGCAGCGTTGTGGATGGGGCTGGGCGCTAAACAGCCGTCGTCGGCCGTCAAATTTGCCTTCGGACTGCTGTTTCTGTCGGCGTCGTTTTTGTTGATGGTGCCGGCGGCGACGCTGGCGGCCCAGGGTCGCGTCTCGCCGCTCTGGCTCGTTGGTTTGTTTTTCCTGCAGACGATCGGCGAACTGCTGCTGAGCCCGGTCGGTCTGTCGACCATGACGAAGCTCGCGCCGGCGCGGATGACCGGGATGGTGCTCGGCATATGGTTTTTAGCGACCGCATTCGGCAGCAAGCTCGCGGGCGTGATGGGCGGCGGCTTCACCGGCGATGACCCGAACGCCCTGTCATCTGGCTTTTTAATGCAAGGCGTTGTCGTCGCAGTGGCCGCAGGCGTACTGTTTGCGGCCGCGCCTTGGGTTAAACGGCTCTCAGGTGGCGCGCGATAATACATTGCTTAATAGGCCGTGCCTTGACACTAGGGCGCGGTCAGCGCGAAAATCGCCCGATAGACCCGTGTCAGCGGGCTTGCATTCCACACAAGAGGCCTTTCCGTGAGCGCTGCTACCGCCCTTCGCACTTATCTCGATTTCGAAAAACCTATTCTTGAGCTCGAGAATAAAGTGGCCGAACTTAAAACCTTGCATCGCGACGGCAAGGGCCCACAGATTGCCGACGAGATCGCCAAGCTCGAGCAGAAGGCCAAGGCGGCGCTTGTCGATACTTATAACAAGCTGACGCCGTGGCAGAAGACGCTCGTCGCGCGCCATCCCGAGCGGCCGCATTGCCTCGATTTCGTTGGCGCGCTGATCGAAGATTTCACGCCGCTTGCCGGGGATCGTTACTTCGCGGAAGACGAGGCAATCGTTGCCGGCGTTGGCCGGTTTCGGGGTCGCTCCGTTTTGGTCATGGGGCACGAAAAAGGTTCGGACACCGAAAGCCGCATCAAGCACAACTTCGGCATGGCGAAACCGGAAGGTTATCGCAAGGCCGTGCGCTTGATGGAGATGGCCGATCGCTTCAATCTACCGGTCATCACCTTCGTCGATACGCCCGGCGCTTATCCGGGCATCGGCGCCGAGGAGCGCGGCCAAGCCGAGGCGATCGCGCGGTCGACAGATTGCTGTTTGAAGCTCGGGGTGCCGTTGATCGCGATCGTCGTCGGCGAGGGTGGGTCGGGTGGCGCGATCGCCATTGCCACCGCCAACCGCATCCTCATGCTTGAACATGCGATCTATTCCGTCATCTCGCCTGAAGGCGCGGCTTCGATCATCTGGCGTGACAGTAATAAAAAAGAAGAAGCCGCGACGAACATGAAGATCACCGCGCAAGATCTGGATCAACTCGGTGTCATCGACGCGATCATCAAGGAGCCGGTCGGCGGCGCGCACCGTGACCGTACCAGCGTCATCATTTCCACAGGAAATGCGATCGCACGCGCGCTTGCCGAATTCGACGGGAAATCGCCGGAAGACATCCGCCGGCAAAGGCATGACCGCTTTCTATCAATCGGACGATAAGCCCAATTGCTGGTCGCGCCCATGCCGCAATCATAGCCTTACGTGACTTGACACCGATGATGGCCGCGGCGGAAAACGCCTGCGGATTCTTGTGCTTGTGTATTTGCGCCGAATTGCAAGGCGCGCGGGGCAGGCTGAATGCGACGGGGAGGAATCGGATTCTGGTTGGCTGTCGCCGGGCTCGCGCTCAGCGCGTGTAGCAACGCGCCTGTCATTCCAGCTCCGTCAGAAGTGCCTCTTGGCAAGGATACGCTCGACCTCTTGGCCAAGAAGGGCATGCAGGTCGGATCGCAGGTTTTCGTGCGCGTCTTCAAGGAAGAATCTGAACTCGAAATCTGGAAGCAGCGCGACGATGGGCGCTTCTATCATTTCAAAACCTATCCCATTTGCACGTGGTCCGGCGAACTTGGGCCGAAACTCGCTCATGGCGACAAGCAGGCCCCCGAGGGGTTCTACAACATCACGCCGACGCTGATGAACCCGAACTCGAAATTCTATCTGTCGTTCAACCTTGGCTACCCCAATGCTTACGATCGCTCGCTTGGCCGCACCGGCGATTCTGTGATGGTGCACGGCAAATGCCGCTCAGCTGGCTGTTACGCGATGACAGATGCGCTGGTCGAAGAAATCTATGGCGTGACACGCGAAGCGCTCAAGGCCGGGCAGCCGACCTTCCAGCTGCACGCGTTTCCGTTCCGGATGACCGACGCGCGTATGGCGCAGATGAAGACCAGCAAATGGTTCCCGTTCTGGAAAGTTTTGAAACAAGGCTACGATCATTTCGAGGCCCATCGCATTCCGCCGAGCATTGCAGTGTGCGAGCGCCGCTACGTCGTCAATGTCATCGCGCAGAGCCGTCCTGACGCTGATGCGGCTTGTCCAGCTTTCCAAAGGCCGGTGATTGCAGCGTTCACCCCATTACCGACCGAGCCCACTGTCGTCGTCGCGAATGGAAACAAGCTCAAGGGGCTCGTCAATTCGGACAACGAGCCGAGTCTGGCCGATATTGACGCTGCGAAGGCCGCACAGAAAAACGGGGGCGGCGCTGTTCCCGCCAACCAGCCTGCACCTGCCGGAGCGACCGCCAGCCGATGAGAAGCGCTGTTTCATGACTGCGCCACCTGCTCCAGATCAGCGAGAGCGCGTCGAGCCCGGCCGGCCACCGCGGCGGCGTTGGCGCCGGCGGCTCCCACTCGGAGTGTTTCTGTTGGCGTTCGCTGCGCTGGTCGCGGCGGTTTTCGTGCTGGCACCGCTGATCGGGCGCGACGATGACACCGTCATCGCGTTCGAGCGCGCGCTAAGGCATTGGCGAGCGACGTGGGACTTGCCGATGCCCGGACAGCCCGATCTTGCGCGACTGCCGGAGCGTCTTGCCGAAAAGGGCGTCAAGCTCGGGGCGCCGATATTCATCCGTATCTTTAAACGCGAGTTCGAACTCGAACTTTGGATGAAGCGCGACGGTGCGTTTCATCGGTTCGCGACGTATCCGATTTGCCGGTGGTCCGGCGGCCTTGGGCCTAAAATCCAGCAGGGCGATCACCAAGCGCCGGAAGGATTCTATACCGTCGACGCGCGGGCGCTCAATCCCAACAGCGCTTGGTATCGCTCGTTTAATCTGGGCTACCCTAATGCGTTCGATGCTGCCTTGGGCCGGACGGGGTCGCTCATCATGGTGCATGGTGGATGCGCATCGGTCGGCTGCTTTGCGATGACCAACCCGCAAATGGGCGAGATCTGGCAACTCGTGACTGCGGCCCTCGGCAACGGGCAGGCGAGATTCCAAGTGCAGGTTCTGCCGTTCCGGATGTCCGAGGAGGCGCTGAAATCATACAGCGACCACGCAGCCCTGCCCTTGTGGCGGATGCTCAAGCGGGGAAGCGATGCTTTTGAGAAAACCTCGATGCCGCCGCAGGTCCGGGTGTGCAACGGCAGCTATGAATTCGACGAGGCTGGAGTGTATCAGAACGGCGACGGCCCAATCGAAAACCGCTGTCGCGCCCGTTCATAAGAGATAAATCCTTTCAGGGGGTTACGGGAACTGTGGTTGATATTAAAAAGGCACTTCGACATTCCGTGGCCAGCCGCTAATGTCCGTCAGGTGCATGTAGGGATTGGGTTTAGACTTTCATGACGGTCAACGTCGCGCAGGTTCGGGTGTGCATCGGTGCGCTGGTTTCTGCCGCGTTCGCGATCGCGTTGTCTGCGGGTGCGTCTGCGCTAACGATCGAACTCAAAGATGTGGCGGCCGACCGCGTCGAGCGGCAAAGGGCGGCGGCGGCTGGTGCACTGCCGCTCCCCAACACTCCCAACATCGCCGACTTTACGCAGCGCTTGAGCCAGAAGTCGCTCGATATGTCTTCGGCCATTGTCATTCGGGTCTTCAAGTCAGAATCCGAACTCGAGGTGTGGAAAGAGAAGAACGGCACGTTCGTGTTGTTCGCTGTTTATCCGATCTGCCACTGGTCTGGCAGCGTGGGACCCAAATTGCGCGATGGCGACAAGCAGGCGCCCGAAGGTTTTTATGCCGTCAATCGCTCGCAGTCGCGCCATGTCGGCCGTTGGCCAAGGTCTCTCAATATCGGATTTCCGAACATTCTCGACCAATCGCAGGCGCGGACGGGATCAAACATCCTGATCCACGGCGGCTGCTCGTCAGTCGGCTGCTTTGCCATGACCAATCCGGTGATGGATGAGATCCATACGTTGACCGAAGCGGCCCTCGATGGCGGCCAGGACTGGGTGCCCGTGCAGGTGTTTCCGTTCCGCATGACGGACGCAAATATGGAGGCGAATGCCGGCTCTCCATGGGCCGATTTCTGGCTCAACATGAAAGAGGGCTACGACGCTTTTGAAAAGACGCGCCGGGCGTTTGCCGTCAGCGTGTGCGATGGGCGCTACATTTTCCAGGATGTCGATGGGCCACAGAACGCCGGCGGCATAGAAGCGTGTGCGCCGACGCTCACGGGAATTCGAGAACAGGACGAGTGGCTACGGGAGGTTCCGTTGCCCAGTTCGCGCCGGATCGAAGGTCGCTCAACGCCGCGCGGGAGCTCGCCGCCGCCCATCGCCGACGCCTCCGAAAGTCCGCCCGGATAGTATCACGTTCTCGTGCCGATGCCTCGTGATGGTTTGAGGATGGGCTGCGTGCGATCTCGCGCCGCGCCTTCATTTCCGCTGTGTCACCCGTTCAAGCTTGAGACAAGCGCGTGCCTGAGCTAGAGGCCATTCACCTCATAGTGTGGAGATATTGCGGAAATGTCGGACCGGACCGGACCAGCGAAATTTGAGAACTATATGGAGCAGATGTTGTTTGCGGCGCGTTGGCTTTTGGCGCCCTTCTATTTCGGCCTTGCGATTTCACTCGGCATCTTGCTCATCAAGTTCCTCGCCGAGTTGAGCCATCTCGCGCTGCACGCGTTCACCTCAACGGAATCGGAGGCTATTCTCGGCGTCCTGACGCTCGTCGATCTCGCGCTGACGGGATCGTTGCTGATCATCGTCATATTCTCGGGCTATGAAAACTTCGTCTCCAAGATTGACCACAGTACTCACAAGGACTGGCCGGAATGGATGGGCACGATCGACTTTTCAGCGCTCAAACTCAAATTGCTGTCATCGATCGTCGCGATCTCAGCCGTGCAACTCTTGAAACAGTTCATGTCGATGACGGTCGTCACGCCGGAGGCTGAGCGCGTGTTGTTCTGGATGGTTTGCATTCACGTCGTGTTCGTGGTGTCGAGCGTACTGTTGGCGCTCTCTGATCGGATTGCCGGTCATTCGGAAACCCCGCCTGTGGCGGATACTCCGACGTCGCCCGACACCGGCGCGCACTGACGGGTCTCGTTAGGTCGATCGACGGCGTGAGCGAAGCTCAGCGCCGTTGATCGCCACTATCAATCCATTTTCCCGTGGCAGTGCTTGTATTTCTTGCCCGATCCGCACGGGCAAAGGGCATTGCGCGCAACCCGGCCCCAGGTTGCAGAATCCTTGGGATCGATATCGCTCTCGCCCTTGCGGACCTGCAGCGGCGCGCGCTTTTCAGGTTCCGGTCCCGCAACGCGGCGGGCGCGTGCGCCCGTGATTGCCGCATCGGCCATCGCGAGTTCGGGGTCGAATTCATCGAAGCCCGTCGTCGCATTGACGTGGTGGGCTTCCATTGGCGGAAGCTCAACAGGCTGGAGTTCGGGCTGTTCATCGGGCGCGAGTTCGACGTGCATCAACTGGCCGGTGACGTTTTCGCGCAAACGGCCAAGCATGCTTTCAAACAGCACGAAGGCTTCGCTCTTGTATTCGTTCAACGGGTCGCGCTGGCCGTAGGCGCGGAAGCCGATGACTTGGCGCAAATGTTCCAGCGTGACGAGATGCTCGCGCCACAGGTGGTCGAGGGTTTGCAGCAAGACCATTTTCTCAATCTGGCTGTAGAGCTCAGTTCCCATCTCGCTCGCTTTGAGACCGGCTTTGGCATTGGTCGCGTTGATCAGGCGCTCGCGAATTTCCTCATCGGCGATGCCTTCCTCCGCGGCCCAATCTTCAATCGGCAGATCGAGGCCGAAAACGCCATCTACCTGCTCCTTCAAACCGGGAATGTCCCATTGTTCGGCGTAGGCGGTCGGTGGAATAAAGCGGGTCACCAATTCGCCGACGAGCTGATGGCGAAGATCGACTACGGTTTCGGAGACGTCGTCCTGGCCCATGATATCGAGCCGCTGCTCGAAGATGACCTTGCGCTGGTCGTTCATCACGTCGTCGTATTTTAAGATCTGTTTGCGAATGTCGAAGTTGCGCTGCTCGACTTTTTTCTGCGCCGTCTCGAGAGATTTGTTCATCCAAGGATGGGTGATTGCTTCACCTTCCTTGAGGCCGAGCGTTTGCAGAACTTTGTCCATCCGTTCAGAGCCGAAGATGCGCATCAGGTCGTCGTCGAGCGCGAGGTAGAACTTCGAGCGGCCGGGGTCACCCTGGCGGCCTGAGCGGCCGCGCAGCTGATTGTCGATGCGGCGGCTTTCGTGGCGTTCCGTTGCGAGCACGTAAAGGCCGCCAGCTTCGAGGGCTTGCTGCTTCTTGACGGCGATGTCAGCTGCGACGGCGATCCGCTGTTTGGCGATTGCGTCGTCGTCGGGTGTGACGCCTTTTTCGTCCTGCTCTGCAATCCAGTCTTTCAGGCGATATTCGACGTTGCCGCCCAACTGAATGTCGGTGCCGCGGCCAGCCATGTTGGTCGCGATTGTCACCGCGCCCGGCACGCCCGCCTGAGCGACGATGCTGGCTTCCTGCTCATGGTAGCGCGCGTTGAGAACCTGATGGGGAACCGGATCGCTCTTGCCTTTGCTGTCAGCGGCAATTTTAAGAAGAGCCTCACCCGTCTGAGTGAAGTGCTGGCGCAGTTCTTCTTCCTTGCCGGGCTTGATCGTCGCTGCCGTGTCGAGGAGCGACTGGCCAAGACCGCGGATGTATTCGTGATCCTTCAGCATTTCGGAAAGCTGTTCGGACTTCTCGATTGATGTCGTGCCCACGAGGATCGGCTGGCCGCGACTTTTCGCATCGGCAATCGACTGCACGATGGCCGCCAATTTTTCTTTCTGGGTGCGATAGATTTCATCGTCATCGTCGAGGCGTTTAACATTGACGTTGGTCGGGATCTCAATGACCTCAAGGCCATAGATATCCATGAATTCGCTGGCTTCGGTCAGCGCCGTACCCGTCATGCCGGCGAGCTTTTTGTAGAGCCGGAAATAGTTCTGGAACGTGATCGACGCCAGCGTCTGATTTTCGGGCTGGACGTCCACGCCTTCCTTGGCTTCGAGAGCCTGATGCAGGCCTTCCGAATAGCGGCGGCCCGGCATCATTCGGCCGGTGAACTCGTCGATAATGACGACTTGCCCGCCCTTGACGATATAGTCTTTGTCGCGCTGAAAAAGCTTATGGGCCTTCAGTGCCTGGTTGACGTGATGGACGAGCGTCACGTTTTCGATGTCGTAGAGCGAACCCTTCATCGCCCCGGCAGCGTTGAGGAGCCCTTCCATTTTTTCGTTGCCAGCTTCGCTCAACGACACCTGGCGCTGCTTCTCATCGAGTTCGAAATCGGCGGCTTCGACCGATTTCATCAGGCCATCGACCAGATGGTACAGATCGGCGCGATCCTCCAGCGGGCCAGAGATGATCAGCGGAGTCCGGGCTTCATCGATCAGGATCGAGTCGACCTCGTCGACAATCGCAAAGCCATGGCCGCGCTGGACCATATCGTCCATGCGCATCTTCATGTTGTCGCGGAGGTAGTCGAAGCCCAGTTCGTTGTTGGTGCCGTAGGTCACGTCACACGTGTAGGCGGCTTTGCGGTCTTCATCGCTCATGTCATGGACGATGACGCCGACGGAGAGGCCCAAGAACTTGTAGACTTTGCCCATCCATTCGCTGTCGCGGCGGGCGAGATAATCGTTGACGGTAACGACGTGGACGCCCTTGCCGGCTAATGCATTCAAGTAGACGGGCAGCGTGGCAACGAGAGTTTTGCCTTCGCCGGTTTTCATCTCGGCAATGTCGCCTTGATGAAGGACCATGCCGCCGATCAACTGAACGTCGAAGTGGCGCTGGCCGAGTGATCGTTTGGCGGCTTCGCGGACCGTGGCGAAGGCTGGAACGAGCAGATCGTCGATCGAGGCGCCATCTTTCAGTTGCTGGCGGAAGTCGATTGTGCGTTGGCGCAACTCATCGTCGCTCAGCTTTTCGATTTCGGCTTCGAGCGCATTGATAGCGGCCACATTTGGGCGAAAAATTTTGACGCGGCGCTCGTTGGAAGATCCGAATATTTTAGAAGCAAGATTGCCGAGCGAGAGCATTATGAAATCGTCCTGATAGAGCCCGGACGAACAAGCGGCCGGCTGCCCGTGTTGATTGCTGCCTGAAGCCGTGAAACGAGCGAAAAATGCGCGGCGAGGGTTCTCGCCACGCGACCTCGTCCGTCATTCAGGACCAGTTCCGTGTCATCGATAGAGGATACGCGTTCGTGCGCCGCCCCTTTCAAGCCGAGACATAAGAACTGACCCTCCCAAATGTCAATGACACCCGGCTTTTTGTGAGGCGGCCCGTCGCGGCTTGGCGCTATCCAAATATTAACTTGGCTTTGCTGGACGCGAGGGCTACCCCAGGCCCGCGGTATCAGCTCGCAGCACGTAAGCGGTAGCTGCGGCAGTCTGTCCGTTGTCGGTCGAACTGGCTATCGGCATCAAGAGCACCTGCCTCGTCCGTCTATTCATAGGAGCCGACCTTGAAGTTACGCTTTGCCCCGGCCTTGCTGGCCCTGACAGTGGCGGCCGCCGCGCTGCCGATGGCTGCGGCCAATGTATATGCCGAAGACAAGGTCGTGGCGACGATCAACGGCATGCCGATTACCGACGCGGATCTCGCCATTGCCGACAGTGAAATCGGCGCCGATATGGGAACGCTGCCGCCGGCGCAAAAGCGGATGTCGCTGCTCGAATTTCTGATCGACAATCAATTGTTCGCCGAAGCCGCCGACGGGGAAAAGCTCGGGCAAGGGCCCGAATTCGAAACCCGCCTAAAATATCTGAAGCGCCGGGCTTTGCGCGAACTCTATTTTGAGAAAGTCATCAAGGCGTCTGTCAGCGATGCTGACGCGCGCAAGCTCTACGACGATCAGGTCAAGCTGATCAAACCAGAGGAAGAGGTTTCCGCCCGCCACATCCTCGTTGAGACTGAGGAGAAGGCGAAGGAACTTAAGGAAAAGGTCAAGAGCGGCGGCGATTTCGTGGCGCTGGCCAAGGATAACTCTAAAGATCCAGGCTCCAAGGACGACGGCGGCAACCTTGGCTATTTCGGGCACGGCCAGATGGTCCCGCAGTTCGAAGAAGTTGTGTTCAAACTCGCCAAGGGTGAGGTTTCTGATCCCGTCAAGACCCAATTCGGTTGGCACTTGATCAAGATCGAGGACAAGCGATTCAAGCAACCGCCGGCCTTCGACGTCGTCAAGGACCGCATCGTGCAGTCGCAGTTGTTGCAAAAAGCGCAGCAGTCAGCCGTTGCCCTGCGTGCAAAATCCAAGATCGAATTCGTCGATCCCGAGATCAAAGCCGCGATCGAAGATCGCAATAAGATTCTCGAGAGCAAGCCGGATCCGGCTAAGGACGCTGCTCCTCCCGCGGCGCCCGAGGAAAAGAAGTAAACCTCTTCTCACGAAGTTCAGATTTTGGATCGGGCCGCTTGCAATAAGCGGCCCGATCTGTTTCTGGGGTACCTGCACCCTTCCGGAGCTTTTCGCCATGGCCAAGATTACGACAGTCTCTCCGTTCGCGCCGTCTGTGCTGGCTGTGCTGCCGCCGATTGAAGGCGTGCGCTTTGCGACCGCGGAAGCCGGTATTCGTTATCAGGCTCGCACCGATCTAATGGTCGCGGTCTTGGACGAGGATACGGTGGTGGCTGGCGTTTTTACGCAGTCAAAGACGGCTTCGGCGCCCGTTCTCGCGTGCCGCCGCAACCTAAAAAAGGGCGCGGCGCGGATCGTGGTCGTCAACTCGGGGAACGCCAACGCGTTCACGGGACAGAAGGGCCGCGATGCGGTCAATACGACCATCGCCTACGCCGCGAAGGCTGCGGGTTGCAATGCGAGCGACGTCTTCGTCGCGTCGACCGGCGTGATCGGCGAGCCGCTCGACGCGTTGAAGTTCGCAACGCTTCTCGATGGTCTAGTACAGACTGCAAAGCCCGATGCTTTTGAGGCCGCGGCCCGGGCTATTTTGACCACCGACACCTACCCGAAGCTTGCGACACGAAAGGCGATGATCGGTTCGACTGAGGTGACCATCAACGGCTTTTGCAAGGGTGCCGGCATGATTGCGCCCGACATGGCGACGATGCTCTGTTTCATCTTTACGGATGCCGCGATCGAGGCCGAAGCGTTGCAAGAGCTGATCTCCGCGCACGCCGAGACGACATTTAATTCGATGACGATCGATGGCGATACGTCGACCAGCGATACGTGCCTCGCTTTTGCTACCGGTGCTGCTGCTAAACGCGGGCAAAAGCCGGCGGGCAAAGCGAAGTCGAAAAAACTCGAAGAATTTTCCGCCGCTTTGCACGATCTGATGCGCGACCTTGCCATTCAGGTCGCCAAGGACGGCGAGGGGCTGTCTAAGTTCGTGACGTTCGAAGTCGAGGGTGCGAAGTCGTGGGCGGCAGCTCGGACCATTGCGCGGTCGTGCGCGAACTCGCCTATTTTGAAGGCCGCGATCGCCGGTGAAGATCCCAACTGGGGCCGCGTCGTGATGGCTGTCGGAAAATCGGGTGAAGCTGCCGACCGCGACAAGCTCGCGATCTGGTTTGGACCCCATTGCGTGGCACGCGACGGCGAGCGAGCGGCCGAGTACGAGGAAAAATCAGTCGCGCAATACATGAAAAATCGCGAGATTGTCATCCGCATCGATGCGGGTGTCGGCCAGGCCAGCGCAACTGTGTGGACCTGCGATCTGACGCACGACTATATCTCGATCAACGCCGACTATCGAAGCTGATGCGGTAATTTGTGATGGATCCGGACTTCTGGCTCGATCGCTGGGAAAAAAATCAGATCGGCTTTCATGCACCGAGAGTGCAGCCGGCGCTGGCAAAGCATTGGCCCCGATTGGACTTAAAACCTGGCGGAACGATCCTCGTGCCGCTCGCGGGCAAAAGCCTCGACATGTGGTGGCTTGCAGAGCAAGGCGTCCGCGTTATCGGCGTCGAATTATCGCCAGTTGCGATCGACGCATTCTTGAACGAGCGCGGCGTGGTCGCGGACGTGCGCAAAGTTGGCGCGTTTACCGTTCATTCCGCTGGCGCAATCGAGCTGTGGTGCGGTGATTTCTTCGCGCTCGACGCGCAGACTTTGCCACCGATCGATGCCGTCTACGATCGCGCTGCGTTGGTTGCCATGCCGCCTGAGATGCAGCCCGCTTATGCCGGTAAGCTCGCGGAGCTGATGCCTATCAACGCGCCGGCGCTGCTGATCGGGCTTGATTACAATCGCGAGGAGATGAGCGGGCCGCCATTCGCCATCCCGCAAGCGGAGGTTCGGGCACTGTTTGGACTGCATTTCACAGTCGACATGCTCGACGTCCGCGATGGGCTGACCAGTAGCGAGCATTTGCGCCAGCGCGGCATTACCCGGCTTGAGGAAGCGACATATTTGTTGCGACGGCGCGCATGAAACCAGTCGTACTCGTTGCGGCCGTGGCCCTGATTGATGCCGACAACCGCGTGCTCATCGCGCAAAGGCCTGCGGGCAAATCAATGGCCGGGTTGTGGGAATTTCCTGGCGGCAAGGTTGAAGCGGGTGAGACGCCCGAAGCGGCTCTGATGCGCGAGTTGCGCGAAGAACTCGGCATCGACGTGTGCCTTGAGTGCTTGGCGCCGTTCAACTTCGCAAGCCACGCCTACGACGATTTTCATCTGCTCATGCCGCTCTACATCTGTCGTTCGTGGGACGGCGAGGTCGTGGCCCGCGAGCACCAAAACATCGCTTGGGTGCGCGCCATGCACTTGTCGCGATACGAGATGCCGCCGGCGGATCTGCCGCTTATTCCTTGGCTGCGCGACCTGCTGGGCTGAAACTTGCCGCGTCACCGGTTGCATGTTCGGGAACGCCGAGGGCCTGGGATAAGCGCATTTGCGCTGAGCCTGGCGCCAAGGGTTTCTGCTGGCTTTCATGTGGCGCCCAGGCGGTCAGCGTGATGATTTCGAAAGTTGCTGGCACACGCCCATCAGGAAGACCGAACCGCTCGCTGTAAACTTCGGCCGCCCGGAGCAGTAGCCCGCGCGTGACTGGCACGCGACGGCGCTCAATCAACGTATTGCTCGCGCCCATGCGTTGGAGGTCCTGCATCAGCGCCAGCGGAGAGGCGTAGGTCACGCGAACGACATCGCTGTCGGCCACCGGAAGAGCAAAGCCGGCTCGCTGCAAAAGTCCGCCGAGGTCTCGGACATCGGCAAACGGCGCGACGCGTGGAGACGCGCCGTTAGCGATTTCATCCTCGGCAACGAGCCAGGCTTCGCGTAATTCTTTCAACGTCTCGCCGCCTAGCAGGGCGACCAGCATCAAGCCATCCGGTTTGAGGGCGCGACGGATTTGGGCGAGCGTGCCTGGAATATCGTTGACGAATTGCAACGCAAGGCCCGAGACGACGAGGTCCAGGCTTGCCTCGCTGAACGGCAATCGATCGTCGCCGCATGTCGGACTTGGGATCTCGCACTGCATCCGAAGTGCGGGCGAAAGCTCGATGTCGATCATCGAACCGACATTACTCAACTGGCGCAATTTGCGAGACACTAGCCCATGATAGGCACCGACGTTGGCCGCATTCTCAAACTGCCGCATAACAATCGATAGGCGATCGGCAAAATCTCCAGCGACGCGCTCGAGCAGAAATTCGTGCGAGGGAGCGGTTGCAGCGAAGCGGTCGCGTCGCAGACGCAGCAGCTCAGAATCGAAGATTAACGGTGCGCCTGTCATGCGTTCGTGGTTCCTCTCGCTGAGGGCCAGCAATTGGGCTATTGTCGCGGCATGAATGTGGGAAATACGAGCGCGACATTGCCGCAGTCTTATCCCGATGACGAGGTAAGGGACGATGCTGCTTCGTTGCCAAGACCCTCGGGTTGGGTCAGGGCGGGTCGCATATGGCGCATGGCGCTCGACGTCGTGCTGCCGCCGCTGTGCCTTGGCTGCCAAAGTCCGCTCGCCGATCACGACGCGTTGTGCTCTCAATGTTGGCGCCGTATCGATTTTATTCAACCTCCGCTGTGTGACAGGCTAGGGTTGCCAATGCCTTATGATATCGGCGGACCGATGATCTCGGCAGCCGCTGCGGCGCATCCTCCGGTCTATGAGCGGGCGCGCGCGGTGGCCCGATATGATGGCCTGATGCGTCAGATGATTCACGATTTCAAGTTTCGCGACAGCCACGACGGGCGGCGGCTGTTCGGGCGCTGGCTGTGCCAAGCAGGCCGAGAGCTTCTTCGCGAAGCCGATTGCATCGTGCCGATTCCGTTAGCGCGTATGCGGCTTCTGTCACGGCGCTACAATCAGGCACAGATTCTGGCAGCGGAGGTCAGTTTGCGAAGCGGAACGCCGCTGCTGCCGCAGGCTCTGATCCGCGTGCGGCCGACGGCGCGCCAAATCGGGCTGACGCGGCGGGAACGCGAGCGCAATGTAGCCGGCGCTTTCGCGGTCAACGCGGGGAGCTCGAGCGCGATCAGCGGAAAATCGGTGCTTCTGATCGATGATGTGATTACTACGGGGGCAACGGTTGCGGCCGCAGCCAAAGTGTTGCGGAAGGCTGGCGCCGCCCGAGTATCCGTGCTGGCCCTCGCTCTGGTGACCGATGCAAGTGGTTGAGGCGAGATAATTGTTCGCTATATTTGCAGTTGCGGAGCAACGGTTCCCGAGTCAAAATTAGCGCGATCGGCAAGGATAACGCTTGAATCATGTCAAATGTCACGGTCTATACCGCCGGGAATTGCTGCTACTGCCACATGGCCAAGGACTTGCTGCGCCGGAAGGGCGCGAGCTTCGAGGAGATCGATATCGGCCAGCGCTCTGAATTGAGGGCCGCGGTTAGGGAACGGTCGGGCGGACGCAGCACCGTGCCACAGATTTTCATCGGCGAGGTTCATATCGGCGGCTGCGATGATCTGCTGGCGCTCGACCGTTCGGGTAAGCTCGATGCTCTGCTGATCGAACAGGATTGATTCAATCTGTGGGTCAATCAAGCGGCATGAATTCCGACTCAGCAATGTTCCGCGCTGGCTTAGTTCAATTATGTTCGGGTCGCGACGTGGCGGCCAATGTGAAAGCGGCCATCGCGCTAGCCCGGGAGGCAGCAGCGCGCGGCGCGCAGTATGTCCAGACGCCAGAAGTCACGACTTTGATGGAGCTCGACCCGGCGCGGCTTCGAGCGTTGCTCGAACCAGAGGCCCGCAACGCGGCGCTCAGTGGCTTTACTGATGCCGCACGCGATCTCAAGGTCTGGCTGCACATCGGATCTATGGCGATCCTCGCTGAGGGCGGAAAAATTGCCAACCGGTCCTATCTCATCGCGCCCGACGGGGGCATCGCGGCGCGTTACGACAAGATCCACATGTTTGACGTCGATCTGGGCAACGGCGAAGTCTATCGCGAGAGCGAAAGCTTTGCGGCGGGAACGAGGGCTGTGCTGGCACCCTTACCATGGGGCAAACTGGGCTTGACGATATGTTACGACTTGCGGTTCCCGGCGTTGCATCGCGCTCTAGCGCAGGCCGGCGCGACGTTTATCGCGGTGCCCGCTGCTTTCACCCGGGTCACGGGCGAGGCGCATTGGCACACGTTATTGCGAGCGCGCGCCATCGAGGCTCAGTCATTTGTTTTTGCAGCCGCCCAAGGCGGACGGCACGAGAACGGACGCGAGACTTTCGGCCATAGCCTGATCGTATCGCCCTGGGGGCAAGTTTTGGCCGACGGCGGCAAGGACCCGGGCGTCGTCGTCGCCGATATCGATTTGGCGATCGTTGACGATGTGCGGCGCAGGCTGCCGTCACTCACGCATGACCGGCCGTTCACCGTGACCGAGGCTGCGTCTGCAGACGTGTGATTGCGGCTTAGGCTTTAGCGATGACGTTCATAGTGTACTCGATCGCCGCGCTGAGTCTTTCGGTTCGGAAGCTCGGCTGCGTGGAGCCGGCGCCGGTCCAGAAATAGTTGCCTTCGTGGAAGTACCAGACGCCGTGGACGTGATTCCAACGGTCGAGCACGACGCCGCCGGTCGGCCCGCAGGATGCCGTGAAGCCGCGTGCTTTCAGTGTTTCGAACGCGTCCAGCGCCTTCAACAAATCTTGGTTTTCGACGTTGGCGCCCATTGCGATTGCTCTCGACACGACGGCTACCGGCCAGTTGCTTTTCTCAGCGGCGACATCGCCCAGGAACACAACCGCGATAGTATCGATTAGCTTTTGAATCGTAGGCCGCGAAACTTCAACGATTAACGCTGGTATACGTTACGGCGCACTAAACAGGAGACCGGCCGCTGCCTATGCGGCAATTAATAATCCATTTTCCAAGACCGCTGCGCGGCTCGCGTCATGGACCTGTCATTCGCGTATCCGACGCTGCAGCAGATATTTCTTTAGAGGGTAAGTCATGCGTGGCATCGCGCTTTTTGTGGTCATTGTTGGTGTGCTCCAGTTTTTAAATATTGGAGCGGCGCAGGCGCAGACGATTTACCCGATCCATCGCGCAGAGATTCTGAGTGGCAGCCGCTTCGACCTAAAGGTCGAGTTCGACAATGCTCCAAAGGTTGATGCCGTCAAGGTAACGATAAACGGGCGTCCTGCCGGCGAGGTCTTAGGCACTTCTGTAAAAGTCATCGAGAACGAAGACGACACCGGCACGACCGCGCTGTGGATT
>JANOCZ010000020.1:0-2480 GCA_031412455.1 Hyphomicrobium sp.
GGAAAATAGCAAGGCGATATCCGAGCGTGTTTCTAGAATTGACAAAGCTTCATCCGCATTGACGGCTTCGACCGCCGTGAACCCGGCGTCCTCGACGATGTCGACGGCGCGCATGCGAAGAACCATTTCGTCTTCAACGACGAGCACCTTTATCGGAGCTGATGTCATCTAGCTTCCCTTTTAATAGCCGGCGCATCACGCCGACTGGTTCGACTCAGTGCGCCAGGCTGCTTGAACACAGACTACTTAGCCCGACCGACGTAACGGACAATTTCGAGCGATTGCGAAGTTGGGAACTGCGGCATAGACAGCAGCCCCGCGTCGAATCCCTAGTTTAGGGTAATTGCAAGCCCGCTCAGGTCAGCGTTCGCAATCAGCCCAACCTGCTTGCCGCTCAGTTCCAGAACGGCACCCTTCTGGTTGGTCAATAGGATCGCACGCGTGCCAGTGCCGACCGCCAGCCCCGCGCCCGCCGCCCCATATACGCCCGCTACATCCGACGGCTGATTAATATTACTCACCCTTCCGCGCAGCACTGTTTTTGAACCTCCGAACACGAGACCGTAGTCCAGCCCACCTGTCGACAACGCATAAGTCCTGCCACGGAAAACGAGGATGCCGCTTCCTCCTGACGCTCCGATAATCCATCCGGCCTTGTAGATCCTGAGCGTTACGGACCCGCTGTCGGCATGGCTGGCAGTAGACGAGGAGACGAAAGTCAGTAGTGCTACCAAAGCAATTCGAGCGGCTGCCGATATTCTCATGGAGAGACCTTCCTGGATTGTTTAAGTGCTGGCCCGCTAATTAAAAACCTGAGTCAAGCGTAACGAGCAATTGGGGTCTTGGAAAGTTCGCCGTTCGCTAGGACCGCACGCCACCGGGCGGCAAATTAAAGATTTTCAGCGCTCAGCGCCGACTGGATCTCAGCCCGTCGCGGACTTGCACCTACTCGGACGAAACTAATTACCAGACAAAACTGATGCCGCCTTCTGGTAAATCTCGGCGACTGCCGTGCCATCTTCGCCGTGCTCAAGACAATGGCTCTCTGTGAACTTGAATGCCCCCATTGAAAACGAACTTCTTCTTGGCCTGCCTAGAAGTACGGAGTTTTCTAGTATATCTCGCCGAGACTTGCTCCCGGTAGCGGGATATCCCCAGTCCCTAATTTGATCGTGCCCGCCCAAGCTTGGGAGTCAGATTTCTGGTCTACTTCTTCGATCTTCCTTCGCCGCTTTCATTGCGATTGAGGAACGCTGCGTTTTTTGGAAGAGGTTTGCTCGCACCTCGCCACACTGCGCTCAGGGGTGACGGCGGCCGTGTCTTTGCCATCACCAAAAAACGCTTCCACTTCATCACTCGCAATTCGCATCACCAGCGCGGCCGACTCCGAAAGGCGCGTCGCACCTTGGCGCAGTTCGGCATGTTGGCGTCATTTTCTTCGTGGATGATACGCACCGTGGATATCCAATTCAGATTCCTCGACCACTTCTGCGGTCCCCCGAATAACATCGGCGCCTTGGGTATTCATTATCCATTCTATTGTTCGCTTAAGTTCTGGGTATGACGTCTTATTTTTGTTTACGTCGTACCATTTGAAATTATGAACCGTGACTTTCATGGGAGGTCACATGCAATATGCGAAGCGTTCCGTCATAGTGTGAGGCCTCAGTTCAGAAAGTCAACAGGCGGAGCTTGATGACAGAACACCGTGTCATGTACTGCGTGTCGCACCTTCCGGCACATCTCGGCGACTGCCGTGCCTTCCTTTGCTTGAGACAAACGCAAATGCTTCTGAAAACCACTTTCTTCTCGGCCTGCCTAGAAGTACGGAATTTTCTAATTCATACCGAGCAAATTTTTGGGGAGCACGTAATTAGGAAGCAGGTCACTGCATGCGTCCATCCATTTTCAGGTGATTCCGATACGTCCGTTGAAACTAGGATATCTCGCCGAGACTTGCTCCCGGCAGCGTGATATCCCCAGTCCCTAATTTGATCGTGCCCGCCCAAGGACGGTACTGGATGATGTCTGATCCAAAAACGTGGCTAGCCCGCCTGGCCCGCAATCCGCTGGCTCTCCTGGCCGGCCTCGGCAGTATCTTCGTTCTCCTAGCTAATTGGGAACAAGCCCTCGACGGCGCGAGCAACTTATGGCAGCGATCGACAGGGCTGCAATCGCGTCTCGAAAGCACTTGGCAAGGCGACTGGACCTCGCGCGAGGGCTTCTCGTACGCCTTCGCCATGCAGCTCGACGTGGAAGAGAACGACGAGGCGACGGGCGAAATCAGCTGGCAACTCAAGACGGCGCCTCCGGAATCTCATCTGGCGGGTCGCGTTGGCGATACCGGCATCGAATATGTCAAAGGACGTTTTGACCGCGCCAAAATGCTGGCACTTAGGCCGTGTTCCAATCGCAGTTGCCTGCCAAATCGTATCGCTGAGCCCGAAGTTCAGGGCTTATCGCTGATGATAACCGCGCCG
>JANOCZ010000021.1:0-3513 GCA_031412455.1 Hyphomicrobium sp.
CGGGTTGGACGTGATCCCGGGTCTGCGCAACGGCGCTGCGCTTCGTTGCTCGCCCGGGAATGCAAGTGGTGCGGGAGGGCCGCTGATCCTTCAGCTGCGTTCCCGGCCGAGCAAAATGCGGAAACGCGTTTTGCGGAGAGCCGGGATCACGTTTGGGCGAGAGTGTCGCTGGTGTAGAAACGCAGGGCGGAGATTCGAGGGAGTTTTCGTGCCTCAATGATGCTTGGACGGATCCCCGCCTGTCGTGCGTTCCGCACGATCGCTGCGCGACGCGGGGATGACGGCTGTAAGTGTGGTGGGATATTTTCGCGGGTGCGCGGGTTGGACGTGATCCCGGGTCTGCGCAACGGCGCTGCGCTTCGTTGCTCGCCCGGGAACGCAAGTGGTGGGAATGGCGCGCATCTCTCCCCGGTTGCGTTCCCGGCCGCAGATGTGCGCACGCACATCGAAGAGCCGGGATCTTCACGTGTTGGGTTGGTGCTCAACTGCTCGCAGGAAGGATCCCGTGTCTGCGGTGCACCGTGAAGGACGCTGCACGCGCACCTGAAGGGACTTCTAAGGAGTCGCGCACGGGACCGCGGGTGGGGAAAGTCCCTCTTAACCGCGCCTGCGAGTAATCCACGGCTCCGGCTTGCCCTTGAGGCGGATCGCGCCTATAGACCCACCTTCAATGGCACATTCTTCGGCTCCCAAAGCGCTCACGCGGTTTCCGCGCCGCCACCTGTTGACCTGCGAGGGTTTGACGGCAGCGGAAATCAATTTTTTGCTCGATCTCGCCGACAAGGCCGCCGATCACTTCCGCCAACGCGGCGCCAAGCGCGATGTGCTCGCCGGGCGGACGCTGCTCAACTTATTCTTTGAATCGTCGACGCGGACGCAAGCCTCGTTCGAGATGGCCGGGAAACGTCTCTCAGCCGACGTCATGAACATGAATGTCGCGACGTCGTCGGTGACCAAGGGCGAAACGCTGATCGACACCGCCGTGACGCTCAACGCGATGCGGCCCGACATCATCGTCGTGCGTCATCATTGCGCGGGCGCGGTCGAGCTGTTGTCGCAGAAGGTAGACTGCTCGGTCATCAACGCGGGTGACGGCGCGCATCAGCATCCAACGCAAGCGCTGCTGGACGCGCTAACGATCCGCCGCGCCAAGGGGCGCATTGCCGGGCTGACGGTCGCGATCTGCGGCGACATTCTGCATTCGCGCGTGGCGCGCTCGAACATCAATGTGTTGAACACGCTGGGCGCGCGGGTCCGCGTGATCGCGCCGTCCACGCTGCTGCCGTCATCACCGGAGCGGCTCGGCGTCGAAGTTTTCACCGATATGTGGAAGGGCATCGAGGGCTGTGACATCGTTATGATGCTCAGGCTGCAGCGCGAGCGCATGGAAGCGTCTTTCGTGCCGTCGAGCCGCGAGTTCTTCCACTTCTTTGGGCTTGATCACGAGAAGCTGGCGCGCGCCAAGCCCGATGCGCTCATCATGCATCCAGGGCCGATGAATCGCGGCGTCGAAATCGCCTCGACGGTGGCCGATCATACGCGCAGCGTCATTCGCGAGCAGGTCGAGATGGGCGTCGCGGTGCGCATGGCCGTGCTCGAGGCTCTATCGGCGCATCTTCCAGGCAGCGAGGCGTCGAGCGCATGAGCCCGCAACCGAAAAAGTCCCTCGAGAAGCCGATGACCGCTGGAAAAGCGACCGTGTTCATCAACGCGCGCATCGTCGATCCCGCGTCCAATCGCGATGAGCCCGGCGGTTTGCTGATCAAGGACGGACTGATCACTGAGATCGGGCCGCAGCTGCGCCGCAACGCGCCGGACGGTGCGACCGTTGTCGATTGCAAAGGTCATGTGCTGGCGCCGGGCTTGATCGATGCGCAGGTGTTTGCGGGCGAACCTGGCTACGAGCATCGCGAAACTTTGAAGACGGCGAGCCATGCTGCGGCGGCGGGGGGCGTCACGACAATCGTCGTCATGCCCGAGACCGATCCGGTCATCGATACCGTGGCGCTCGTCGACTTCATTCAGCGGCGTGCCCGCGACAACGCGCTCGTCCACGTGCACACGATGGCGGCGCTGACCAAAGGCCTCAAGGGCGAGGAGATGACCGAGATCGGTCTGCTAAAACGCGCTGGCGCGATCGGGTTCTCGAACGGCAAGGCGAGCGTCGCTAATACGCGCGTCATGCGCAATGTGCTCAACTACTCGAAGGATTTCGGCGCGCTCGTCGTGCATCACTGCGAAGATCCGTTTTTGTCGAACAATTCGGCGATGAACTCGGGTGAGGTCGCGGCGCGGCTCGGGCTGTCTGGCTCATCGAAGCTTGCCGAGACGATCACGCTCGAGCGCGACGTGCGGCTGGTTGAGATGACTGGCGGGCGGTATCACGCGGCGACGATCAGTTGCGAGGAGAGCCTCGACGTCGTGCGCGGTGCGAAGAAGCGCCGCCTATCCGTGACGTGCGGCGTGTCGATCAATCATCTGACGCTGAATGAAAATGACATCGGTCCCTATCGCACGTTCTTCAAGGTGCGCCCGCCGCTGCGGCGCGAGGAGGATCGCCAAGCGATGGTGCGCGGCATCGCGTCGGGCGACATCGACATCATTGTATCGTCGCACGATCCGCAGGACGCCGACACGAAACGCCGGCCGTTCGCGGAGGCGGCCGATGGCGCGGTCGGGCTCGATACGCTGCTGGCGGCCGGCTTGCGTCTCGTGCATGCGGGCGACATCACGCTGATCGCTTTGCTCAAGGCGCTGACGATCAATCCGGCGCGGCTGTTGGGTTTGCATTCGGGGCGGCTGGCGAAAGGTGCGATCGCCGATCTCGTGCTGTTTGATCCGGGCGAGCCGTGGGTCGTGAATAAAGATCTGCTGCGCTCGCGCTCGAAGAACACGCCGTTCGATGAAGCCAAGATGATGGGGCGCGTGTTGCGGACCGTGGTCGCGGGTGAGACGGTTTATGAGTATGCGGGGGTGGAGCGGACGTGAGGGGGGGGTGGATGTGCAAAAACAATTAATCCACGGTTTTGGCATCGGAGGCTTCAAAAGCTTTTCAGGCCCGCCTCAAGGCGTTGGACCTTTTAAAAAGATCAACATTTTTATCGGGGAGAACAATAGCGGAAAGTCTAATATTCTTCGATTTATTAGAGATATTTACGTTCCAGTGTCTGTTAGGCAGGCACGTCCAGTATTAGCAACAGATGCGCCTCAGGGCGGCACATCTTCTGCCAACATACCGATTTTGGTTCCTGCAACCGATCAATTTATAAAAAACTTATCTCCAAAATTTTCAGAAAAATAGTTTTCTTCTAAATTTTCAGAATTTAAAGAATTCCAATTTTCTAAAATTCCATTTAATTTTTTTTTATCCCAATTTCCAACTTTAAAGAAAGCATTATAAATTACATTGTTAGAATATAAAATGTCGTTTACAATAACTCTATCAAAGTATTTGAATGCTGATTTAGAAACTGTCGCAGTTCCTGCAAAAATATCTAAAAAAGATTTTACGTT
>JANOCZ010000022.1:0-15115 GCA_031412455.1 Hyphomicrobium sp.
GGACCCAACGGCAACGCTCTCCGTCGGCCCATAACGTTAGACCGACATCCTCGCCGACGATGGCGCGATGGACTTCTATCTCGAGACGAAAATGCGTGAAGACATGGATTACCTCGCCTGAGACTGGATACCACTCGGCGACGACAGGCGCTGTTTGCGACAATGATTTGCGGGGCGGACGCTCTTCACTCCACGCCGTCGAGGGCACTTCGAGCATGCCGCCGAGCAAACCCGTTTCGGCGCGCTGGCGCAGCAGGATTGCGCCGTCTTCGCGAAGCACGAGAAAGGCTATACCCTTGCGTGTCGGGCGTGGCGCTTTCGTCAGACGATGCGGGAGCGTTGCGGCAAAGCCATTGGCGTTCGCCGCACAATCCTGCTGCAACGGGCACATCAGGCAGGAGGGGTTTTTCGGCGAGCAAATGGAAGCGCCGAGGTCCATCATCGCTTGGGCGTAATCACCGGGGCGGCGCGACGGCGTCAACGTCGCGGCGAGCCGTTTGATTTCGGGTTTGGCGGCCGGAAGCGGCGTGCGGATGGCAAAAAGCCGGGCGACGACGCGTTCTATGTTGCCGTCGATCGGTGTGGCCTTCTCGCCAAAGGCAATTGCGGCGATCGCCGCTGCCGTGTAAGGGCCGACGCCGGGCAGTGTGAGAAGCGCGAACTCAGTTCGTGGGAAAACGCCGCCGTGATCACGAACGACGGCGTCAGCGCATTTCTTCAAGTTGCGGGCGCGAGAATAATAGCCAAGCCCGGCCCACATCTGCATCACTTCGTCGGGCGAGGCAGCTGCAAGCGCCGCGACCGTCGGCCAACGGGCGATGAATTTCTCGAAGTATGGGATGACGGCCTTCACCGTCGTCTGCTGGAGCATGATCTCCGACAGCCAAACACGATACGGATCGGCCTTGCGACGCGGCCCATACCGCCACGGCAAATCGCGGCGCTCGGCATCATACCAGGCGAGCAGCGCGCGCACGGTGTCCTGGCCGGCGGGGCGGAGCGGAAGTTGCAGCTGCGACGCCTGCTGCGCCACCTGCTGCGATTTTCTTGCCGCGAGCGCCATCTTCGCCTTTCTGTCGTGAACCGTGGGCAACGGTAACGGTGGGACTATCGAATCGCTGCGACAATGGTAGTCCTGATAGTGGTTGTCCGTAACCTCTGAGATCGATCGCCAGTCGATATGCACACACCTAAAACATTCGCGCCTGGAACATTCTCTGGCGTACGCCCTTTGCCGCCCGACCGCCGGGTTTCCTCGCGCGGGGTGTTTGCGCGGGCTGTCGGCAGCTTCGTGCCCAAGCTTGCTGGCAAAGCTTTTGAGAAATACGGATTTCATAGCGCCGAAATCATGACGGCATGGCCGCGAGTGGTCGGTGCGGAACTGGCCAAGTTCACGGCGCCGGAGCGGATCAAGTGGCCGCGCGGATCGTCCAACGCCGACGGGACTGGGGTTCATGACTCGACATTGGGCGGCGCGACCCTGGTCATTCGCGTCGAGCCGGCGCGTGCGCTCGATGTCGAATACCGCTCCGCCGAGATCGTCGACCGGATCAATCGCTATTTCGGTTATCGCGCGATCGGAGCGCTCAAGCTCGTGCAGGCGCCCTTGCTCGGATCGCGACCCGGCGAGGGGGCAATTGCCGCATCGTTGAATGCCGCTCAACCGGCACCTATGCCGATCTCTGTCGAGGTCGATCCGGGTCTTAGGGCGGCGCTGGAGGCGCTGTGGGCGAGCGTTGCGGCGAAAAGACCGCGAAGCTGACGCCTTTCAGACCTTTCATTACCGAGCATTCAGTTGCCATTCAGGCCGGATTTGCCTTAATCGAGTGTAGAGGCCCGTGATCGGCGGACCGCATTCATCAAGGCGCGCCGATCAACCGTGCGGCCGAGGCGACAGGAGTTTCTTTTGAAAGACGGCACGATGCAATTTCAGGCTGCAAGAGTTTCCCGCCGCGCCGTGCTCGGTTCGGTTATCGCCGTTGCGGCGTTCGCCGGGGCGACGGCTTCCGACAGCTTTGCGCAAAAGAAGACCGGACCTGCCGAAGTCTCTGTCGAAGAGCTGATGAAGCCTACAGATCTCGCTGACAATGCGGTGGGGTCCAAGGATTCAAAGGTCACGATCGTCGAGTACGCGTCGATGACGTGCGGTCACTGTCAGAAGTTTTCCACGACGGTATTCCCGGAGCTCAAGACCAAGTACATCGACACGGGCAAGGTGCGCTTTATCATGCGCGAGTTCCCGCTCGATAACCTCGCGTCGGCGGCGTCGATGCTGGCGCGGTGCGCGGGTGGCGACAAAACATTCCCGATGATCGAAACGCTTTACGAAAAGCAGGCCGACTGGGCGTTCACGCAGGGAAATCCTGTGCCGAAGCTGTTTGATATCGCCAAGCAGGCGGGCTTTACACAAGAGAGCTTTGACAAGTGCCTGACGGATCAGAAGCTGCTCGATCAGATCGTGGCGCAACGGACGCGGGCCAGCGATACATTCGGCGTTTCCGCCACACCGACATTCTTTATCAACGGGAAACGGCTGACTGAGACACCCACACTCGCCAATTTCGATAAGATGATTGAGCCCTTGCTGGCCGCGAAGTGATCTTAGTCAAAACCGGGGATATCGATTGTGACAGCGCGCGTCAGGCTCGGCTCTTTCAGCGTGCTCGCGCTGACGTTTGCTCTGGCGGCTTGCGGCGCTAACTTATTGCCGTCCCCGTCAGGCATGTCGAAAGACGTGGCGACGGGCGGCGGTGCTTATCCCTCCGTTGCGGCGACGCTGCGCGAAGAGCCGCCCCAGCCTTTTGCTGACCCATCGGAGAGAGCGACGACGGCGCGGGATGTCATCGAAACGCCGACGCTCGCCGATATCTTTGCACCAAGCCCGCTGCCGGAGATGAGCTGGGGGCGCGCCGATGCGCCCGTGGTCATTATTCAGTACGCCTCGCTGACGTGCCAGCACTGCAATAATTTCCATGAGAAGACGTTTCCGGAATTGAAGCGGACCTATATCGACACCGGCAAGGTTCGCTATGTGCTGCGCGAGTTCCCGATTGGCAAAACTTCGGGTATGGCGACCATCGCGCTCAGATGTGCTGCCCCTGACAAGTATTTGGAACTCTATGGGAAATTCATGAGCCAACAGAGCGCATGGGTGTCTCAGGAGGTCCGTCTAGACCCCATTTTCGCCGTCGCACAACAGGTGGGGATGACACGGCCACAGTTCGATGCGTGCCGGGAGAATCAGGGCATGATCGAGAACTTGAAGTGGGTCAAGGATCGCGGCCGCAAACTCGGCATCGTCGGCACGCCAAATTACTTCGTCGGCGATCAGCTCATCAAAAAAGAGCTGACGATGGCGGATATTCGGGCGCTGGTCGAACCGAGATTAGCGGGCGGCGCACCGGCATCGGTCGTTCCTCCGCAGTAGTTGCGGAACGTCAGCGGTCCTCGCGGCACTCATTCGCGTTTGCGTGTCTGCAATCAAGGTTCAGTTGACATGAGAATTACGCGGCTCCGGCTCGTTGGCTTCAAATCATTCGTCGATCCGATGGAGCTCGTGATCGAGCCTGGGCTGACAGGTGTGGTCGGGCCGAACGGCTGCGGCAAATCCAATCTTCTCGAAGCGCTTCGCTGGGTAATGGGCGAATCCTCGCACAAGTCGATGCGGGCAGCGGCGATGGACGATGTCATTTTTTCCGGCACAACGACGCGGCCTGAGCGCGGCAGTGCCGAAGTAACAATGTTTCTCGACAATTCCGAACGCCTTGCGCCGGCCGAGTACAACGGCAGCGACGTTCTTGAAATCACGCGGCGGATCGAACGCGAAGCCGGCAGCGCGTATCGCATCAACGGCCGAGAGGTTCGCGCGCGGGATGTGAAAGTGTTGTTTGAGGACGCAGCAACGGGCGCACGCTCGCCCGCCCTCGTCCGCCAAGGCCAGATCGGCGAGATCGTCAACGCCAAGCCCGAGCAGCGCCGCCGCATTCTCGAAGACGCGGCCGGGATTGCTGGCTTGCATACGCGCCGGCATGAGGCAGAGCTGCGGCTCAAGGCTGCCGAAGGCAACATGGAGCGGCTGAGCGATGTGCTGGGGCAGCTGCAAAGCCAGGCTGAATCGCTGAAACGGCAGGCACGCCAAGCGCGGCGCTATAAAGATATTTCTGGCGAAATCCGCCAATCCGAAGCCTTGTTAATGCACTTGTCATGGCAGGATGCGCAGACGTCCGTCGATCTTGAGGAGAAAAATCTCAGCGAGGCCATGGGGCGGCTTGCGTCGGCCACGGAAGCCGAGTCCAAGTCATTCTCCGAAGAAGTGCGGTTGGCTGAGTCGCTGCCGCCACTGCGCGAAGCCGAGGCCGTCAAAGCGGCCGTCTTTGCGCGCTTCAGGATCGAACAGGAGAACCTCGACCGCGAGGCGGAACGCGCGGCCAACCGGGCGAAGGAGCTCGACGCGCGGGTGCGGCAGCTCGATACCGATATCGCGCGCGAGACGGGCTTTATCACCGAGGCCAAGGAAACGCTGGTGCGGCTCGATGCCGATCTCGCGGCCATTCGTGAAGCTGAAAGCAACGCTGTGCGCGAGGAAGAGACGGCGCGTTCGACGCTCACGACGGCCGAGGAACAACGCGTTGCGACCGACGCGCACTTTGCCGAGATCACGCATAGGGCCGCGGACGCGCGGGCAAAGCTGCGTAGCCTCGAGACGGCACTTGGCGAGCGCAAGGACATCGTCGCGCGGATCACGCGGCAGCTTCTGGCGCTCGATGGGCAGATCCGCGACATCAGCGAGAGTTCGCCAGACGCCGCGCGAATTTCAGAGGTTTCCGAACAAGGCTTAACGCTCGCACAGCAGATCACCGACATCGAAGCGAAGGCGGTTGCGGCGGAGGAAGCCTCGCGTACCGCGCAAGCCGAGGCCCGAGCGCGACGCGATGTGGCAGCACGGGTGCGGCTTGCAGCCAACGCCTTTTCGACCGAGCGCGAGACCATCGCCAAGTTGCTGGCACCAGCCAACGAAGGCGATTTTCCGCCCGTCGTCGATTTGATCCGGGTTGCGCCGGGCTATGAGACGGCGCTCGGTGCAGCGCTCGGTGACGATCTTGAAGCGCCGGTCGCGGCCGAGGCCAGCATTCATTGGCGGCGCATCGAGGTGTCGAGTGAAGATCAGGCTTTGCCTGCCGACGCTGAGCCACTCGTCATGCACGCCGAAGCGCCGCCGGAATTGGCGCGCCGGTTGCGGCAGATCGGCGTCGTGGCACGCGCAGACGGGGCGCGATTACAGCCGCATTTGAAGCCCGGACAACGGCTCGTTTCCCGCGAAGGTGATCTGTGGCGGTGGGACGGGTTTGTGGCGGCGGCCGACGGCGTGACGCCAGCAGCGCAACGGCTCGCGCACAAAAACCGGTTGCTCGAACTTGACCGCCGCGCGGCCGATGTGCTGGCGCAGGCTAAGGATACGATTGACGCAGAACGGTCGGCCGCTGATGCCGCCGTCAAAGCAGAAGCCGAGGAGCGCGCGCTGCGTCAGCTGTGGCGCGAAAAGCAAAGTGAATTGGCGCAAGTTCGCCAGCAGCTGACCATCATGGAGAAGTCGGCGCGCGAAAGCGAAACGCGGCTCGCGGCCGTTACGGCGCAGCGATCGCGGTCGGACGAGGATCTAACTGCAGCGCAGGCGCGGCACGTTGAAATCGAAGCGCACATCGTAACGATGAGCGAGGGTGAAGACCTCGAGCCGCAGTTAAAGGCAGCACAGGTGGAAGCGGAAAATGCCCGGCGGCAGGTTGCCGAGGCACGCGTTGCTCTCGGCGGCGTCGAGCGCGACCGGCAGATCAGGGCCGAGCGGATCCGGCATGCGACGGCTGAGGTTTCGCGCTGGAAAGGTCGGCAAGGCAACGCTGAGGAACAGCAGGCGGCGCTGCAGGGCCGGCTTGGCGAGACAAAATCGGAACTCGAAACGTTCGCTGGATTGCCGGAAAAGATCGCTCGGCAACGCGACACGCTGCTGTCGGAGCTGTCGCGCGTGGAGGCCGAGCGCAAGGCTGCTGCCGATGCGCTCGCCGAGACCGAGGCTGCGATGCGGGCGGCGACGCAGGCCCTGCGGACCGCACAGCGTGACGTCAGCGAAACACGGGAGAACAACGCGCGCATCGAAACGCGGCTCGAAAGTTCGCGGCAGCGGCGGCAGGACGAGGCGCGACGGATTCGCGAGACATTCGAAGTCGCGCCCGAAAACTGTTTGGCTATTGCAGCACTTGCTCCCGGTGCGGCGCTACCGGCCCTTGCCGATGTCGACCGGCAGCTCACGCGCCTGAAGGCTGACCGCGAACGGCTGGGCGGCGTCAACCTACAAGCCGACGACGATCTCGTGACTCTGACCGGCCAGCTTGAGAGCATGACCAGAGAGCGTGACGACGTCGATCAGGCAATCGCCAAGCTGCGCAGTGCGATCGGCCAGCTGAACAAGGAAGGTAAAGTCCGGCTCGACGAAGCTTTCAAAATCGTCAACGGACATTTCGAGCGACTATTCACGCACTTGTTCAATGGCGGCGAAGCACGCCTCGAGATGATCGAGAGCCCGGAGGATCCGCTCGAGGGCGGACTGGAAATCATCGCCAAGCCGCCAGGGAAAAAGCCCGCGACGCTGTCGCTGTTGTCGGGCGGCGAGCAGACACTGACGGCGCTGTCGCTGATTTTTGCGGTGTTTTTGACAAACCCGTCGCCCATTTGCGTGCTGGACGAGGTCGATGCGCCGCTCGATGATAGCAACGTCGATCGTTTCTGCCGGCTTATGGAACAGATGGCGACGGAGACCGCGACGCGGTTTCTCGTTATCACGCATCATCCGATGACGATGGCGCGCATGAACCGCCTGTTTGGCGTGACCATGGCCGAGAGGGGCGTCTCGCAGCTGGTCTCGGTCGACTTGCAAACGGCGCAGAGTTTCCAGGTCGCGAGCTGAATTTTTGACGTTGGGCCAGCAACGTCGCATGGCGCCTGCGCGGTTTCGCCATACCCTCGTATCAGAGCGCGCCGCGGCCAGTTCCTTGACACCCCTAGACCCCCTAACTATGGTCCGGCGCGTCGATATTCCGGTGTTTCCCGGTTCGGTTCTGAAGTCGTTTCCCGGTTTCCTGCTTCAACACGGATTGTCCAATCATGGCTGCCAATGGCAAGGGTGAAGGTCCCGAGCACGGTGCAGCCAATGGCTATATCAGTCCCGAAGATCGCGAAGCCATCCGGCAACGGTCGTCAGAACTCGGTCGAGAGCTTGATACCGCCGCTGCGCAACGCGCTGGCGCGGTACGCTCGCCCGACAACCGGAAACAATCGGCTTACGGCGAAGCCTTCAAATACGCGGCTGATCTCGTGGTCGGCGTCGGTTTGGGGGGATTGCTCGGGTGGGCGCTGGACCGGCAGTTCGGGACAGCACCACGCTGGATGGTTTTACTTTTCATTCTCGGGTTTGCCGCGGGTCTCTTAAACGTGATCCGGGCAGCGAGAAAAGCGCAAGCGGCGAACGAGGCCCAGCAACGGGCCGCACCTTCGATTGCCGACAACGACGATGATGACGACGGTAGGGGGTAGACCTTGGCTGCAGAAGGCGCGAATGGGGCGGAACACCACAGCCCCATGGCTCAATTCGAGATCAAGAAGCTCATCGATTTAGAGCTTTTTGGCTACGACGTGTCGTTCACGAACGCATCGCTGTTGATGATCATCGCGCTGGCGGCGATCACGACATTCATGGTCTATGCCATGAGCGGACGTGCGCTCGTGCCGTCGCGCCTGCAATCGACCGCCGAAATGGTCTACGAGTACGTGGCCGGGATCGTGCGAGAGAATCTCGGCGAAGACGGCATGAGATACTTCCCGTGGGTGTTCTCGCTCTTCATCTTCATTCTGGTTTTGAATCTGCTCGGGATGATCCCCGGCAGCTTTACGGTTACGAGCCACATCATCGTGACGTTCGCGCTGGCGGCCATGGTTTGGCTCGTCGCAACGGGCATTGGCTTTGCCCGGCACGGCGTCGGTTATCTTAAATTGTTTGTGCCGGATGGCGTGCCCTGGTGGCTGATGCCGGTCATTGTCCCGATCGAACTCATTTCGTACTTCATCCGACCTATCAGCCACTCAGTTCGTTTGTTCGCCAACATGATGGCCGGGCACACCATGCTGAAAGTGTTCGCTGGTTTTGCCGTCAGCTTGCCGATCTGGGCCAAGATCGCACCGGTCGGCTTTATGGTGGCGTTCACGGGCCTCGAATTCCTGGTGGCATTCCTCCAGGCACTGATCTTCACAGTTTTGACCTGCATCTACCTGAACGACGCGGTCAACATGCACCACTGACACCGCGAGGGGTCAGCCGGAATATCCAACACGAACCAAATCTGCAAAAAAAGGAGACGACCAATGGATCTTGCTTCAGCAAAAATGATCGGCGCGGGCCTCGCTTGTAGCGCTCTCATCGGCGCCGGTGTCGGCATCGGCAATATTTTCGGCAGCTACCTCTCGGGCGCAATGCGCAATCCGTCGGCGGCGCCTGGACAGTTCACCAACTTGCTGATCGGCTTCGCTCTTGCCGAAGCAACGGGTCTGTTCGGTCTGTTGATCGCGCTGATCATTCTCTACGGTTGAGAATTAGCGACGCGATAACGGAGACTTCGAACATGTTTGCCGGCATTTATATGCTCGCGGCTGAAGCGGTGGAGGCAGGTCAAGCTGCCCCCAAGTCCGGCCTGCCGCAGCTCGATACAGCGTCTTATACGCCGCAGCTTTTCTGGCTGGCGCTGACGTTCCTGACCTTGATGTTCGTGATGGCGCGGATTGTTCTGCCACGCGTCGCTGACGTCATCGGCGAGCGTCAGGATCGCATAAAGCGGGACATCGAGGCGGCGAACCGTTTGAAGTCTGAGACCGACAAGGCCCTTGGCGACTACGAGAAAGCCCTGAGCGATGCCCGCGCCAATGCGTCGGGTATCGCCAAGCAGACTCGTGACAAGCTCGCGGCCGAGACGGACGCTGAGAAGGGCCGGGCGGAAGCCAAGATCACGGCGAAGCTGCAAGAGGCGGATACTCGGATTGCCGCAACTAAGACGAAGGCGTTAACCGCAGTCAACGACATTGCTGCCGAAACCGCCCGAGCTGTTGTCGCCAAGCTCTCCGGGCAAGACGTCAACCTCGACGACGTCCGCAAAGTCATGCTGCAGCCTGCTGCGGCTGAGTGAGGTCAATTATGTACGCACTTCTCGATCCGCATCAGCCAGAATTCTGGGTCTTGCTCGCGTTTCTCGGTTTTATGGGGCTGCTTTTCTATTACGGAGTGCCAGCGATCGTCGGCAAGGCGCTCGACTCGCGCGCTGATGCGATCCGGCGCGAACTCGACACCGCCCGCAAGCTGCGTGAAGACGCGCAGGCGTTGCTGCAGGACTATCAGGCCAAGGCACGTGCTGCCGAAGACGAAGCGCGTGGTATTGTCGAGCAGGCCAAGCGCGAAGCTGAGGCGCTGGCATCCGAGTCGCGGAAGGCGTTGGCGGAAAGCTTGAGCCGGCGCACCAAGCTTGCCGAAGAAAAGATTTCACGTGCTGAGGCTCAGGCCGTCAGCGAAGTGCGCGCGACCGCAGTTGGAGCGGCGATTTCGACGGCTGAGAAGCTGCTCAAGTCGCGGGTACCGGGTGCCACTGGCGATGCGCTGATCAACGATGCGATCCGCGGCCTCAAGGGCACGCTGAACTAAATTCGATTTTCGGGTTTTGATTAGAGAAAACCGGGCTTTGCGCCCGGTTTTTTTGTCGCTCAATTGGGAGCGTCAGCCGGCGCCGGCAGCTTTGTTGTCGAAGCCGACCATGACCTCGAATTCGCCCGGACGTGAGCCTTCCGGTACGGCGAACGTAACGGTGCGGACAGCTGAGAAGTAGCCAATCGGTTTGTCGGCGGCGACTTCGACGTCGATCTTCACCAGATCGCTCGCAACCTTGGCCCGTTTGCTGTCGTTGACGAGGACGTTCAAGGGCAGCGAGATCAGCCCCGGCTTGCCTTTTGGTCCAAGCAGGACGCGGCCCGAGAAGCCGTACTTGACGGTCACGCGGCCGGGCTCAACCTGACATTCGCGCGCGGTTTTAGTGATTTCGCCGCGATGCATAATGGCGAGCCCATCGCCCGTGCGGCCCGGCTCATAGAAGGTGATGTGGTTGTCGCGCGGGGCGACGAGAAAACGCGGGCAGCCGCCTGCAACTTCGCCGACTGCCGTACTGCCCGTCGATGATGGGTCGTTGGACTTGGCTGCGCTCAGGAGCTGATCTTCGGAGACAGCTGCGACGTCCGACTTGCCGGATCCGCCGCCGAACATGCCGCCGCCCAGACCTGATGTCAGCGACGACATTCCGCAGCCGCCAACGGATACGAGCATTGCCGCCACACTGACCAGCGCCCCCCGGCGATAGTAGTGCGACGAAAGCTGACCCTGCCAGGCCGGCTTAGATTTCGTAATCTTCAAGGCATTCCCCTTGGGCCCGAATCCCCAGCCCCTTGTATTGTTCGCCCGGCACCGTAGCATCAGACCGACACCACGTCCAAGGCCTTCGCCGTTATGTACAGTTGAAGTTAAAGGACTTTTTGCCGACATGTCTGCCCTTAACCACACTTCTTCGTCTGCACCTCAGAGCCTTGAGAGGCCGCCGCTCGAACTTCTCATTGCGGCGCCGCGCGGCTTTTGTGCCGGTGTCGATCGCGCCATTCAGATCGTCGAGCAGGCTTTGCAGAAGTTCGGAGCGCCCGTCTATGTGCGCCACGAGATCGTCCACAATCGATACGTAGTCGACTCTCTCAAGGCTAAAGGCGCCGTTTTTGTGAAGGATCTCGGCGACATCCCCGAAACGTCCCAGCCCGTGATCTTTTCGGCACATGGCGTGGCAAAGACGGTGCCCGCGGAAGCGCAAAAGCGCAATTTTTTCGTCCTCGACGCGACCTGCCCGCTGGTTTCCAAGGTGCATATGGAAGCCACGCGGCACTTTGAGCAAAACCGCGAGATCGTGCTGGTCGGGCATCGTGGGCATCCAGAAGTCATCGGTACGATGGGGCAGCTTCCCGATGGCGCCGTCCGCCTTCTGGAGACGGCCGAGGACGCGCGGACGTTTGAGCCCGTCGATCCCGCGCGTCTCGCCTATGTCACGCAAACCACGCTGTCGCTCGATGACACGGCGGAAATCGTGGCGATTCTGAAGGCACGATTTCCGGCGATCGCGGGGCCGATCAAAGAAGATATCTGCTACGCGACGACTAATCGGCAGCACGCGGTCAAGGCCATTGCCAACCGGGTCGAGGCGCTGATCGTCGTCGGCAGTCCCAAGAGTTCGAATTCGCAGCGCCTCGTCGAGGTTGCCGAGCGAGCCGGATGTCCAATTGCGATGCTGGTAGAGCGCGCCGATCAGATTCCCTGGGATCGACTTTCCGGGCTGACGCGCATCGGACTGACGGCTGGAGCATCGGCACCGGAAGTCATCGTCGATGAGGTAATTGAGGCTTTCCGCGAGCGCTTCAATGTGACAGTGGATGTGGTGACGACCGCCGAAGAGCGTGTCGTTTTCAACCTGCCGCGCGAGTTCCGCCAAAGGGCTCCCGGCTAATTTCACTCGGGCGGAGCGGGTTTCGCATGGCGGTCTATACCGAGGTGGGCGACGATGAGCTTGCGCGCTTCATGGCGGCCTACGGGCTCGGCGAGCTGCTGTCGTACAAGGGCATCGCTGAGGGCGTCGAGAATACGAACTATCTCGTCCAGGCAAGTGGCGGCAGGTTCATCCTGACGCTGTATGAAAAGCGTGTCGAGCCACAGGACCTGCCATTTTTCCTCGGCCTGATGGAGCATTTGGCATCGCGCGGGGTCTCGTGTCCGTTGCCGGTGCGCGATGCTGGCGGCCGCAATCTGAATGAGCTCAGCGGCCGGCATGCTGCTTTGGTTACTTTTCTCGAAGGCGTTTGGCCGCGACGGCCGACCGCCAATCACTGTTTCGAGCTCGGCCAGGCGCTGGCGCGCATGCATCTGGCCGGTGACGGCTTTGCCTTGACGCGGAAAAACGCGCTTGGACTGTCTGGCTGGCGGCCGCTCTACCAAAAGTTCGCGGACCGTGCCGACACCATTCTGCCGGGGCTTGGCCGGCTGATCGGTGGCGAACTCGAGCATCTCGAAGCGGCCTGGCCGCGCGATCTGCCGGAGGGCGTCATCCATGCCGATCTCTTTCCCGACAACGTGTTTTTCATCGGTAACAAACTCTCCGGGCTCATCGATTTTTATTTCGCGTGCAACGACGCGCTGGCCTACGACATCGGCGTGTGCCTCAACGCTTGGTGCTTTGAGACCGATCATGCGTTCAACATCACCAAGGGGCGGGCGTTGTTCAAGGGCTACGACGAAGTGCGCCGGTTGACGGAGGCCGAACGCGACGCGATCCCGGTTCTGGCACGCGGTGCGGCGATGCGGTTTTTACTCACGCGAAGTTATGATTGGCTGAATACGCCGAAAGATGCGCTGGTCGCGCGTAAGGATCCGTTCGATTACGTGCGCCGGTTGCGGTTTCATCAGAACGTGCAGTCGATCAACGACTACGGCTGGATGCCGGCTGAGGTGGCGCGATGACCGAGGTCGAAGGTCTCGGCGCACCACACGTCATTGTCTACAGCGATGGGGCGTGCTCGGGTAATCCAGGGCCAGGTGGATGGGGCGCGGTCATGATATCGGGCGCACACCGCCGTGAGTTGCAAGGCGGCGAGAAGCTCACGACCAATAACCGCATGGAGCTTCTTGGGGCGATATCCGCGCTCGAGGCCTTGAAGCGGCGCAGCGTCGTCGAGCTATGGACTGACAGCGCCTATGTCAAAAATGGCATCACAGGATGGATCCACGGCTGGAAGAAAAACGGCTGGCGGACGGCGGACAAGAAGCCGGTCAAAAACGCGGAGCTGTGGCAGCGTCTCGATGCTCTGCGCGCCAAGCACGACGTCAACTGGCACTGGCTCAAGGGGCACGCCGGTCATCCAGAGAATGAACGCGCCGACGAATTGGCAAGGGCCGGGATGGCACCTTTCAAGAGCCCGTCTTCCAGGCACCTTCCCGATTCATGATTGCTTGAGGCAAATTCAGAGCGCCCGGTCGACCATCGAGCACAGGGTTGCAGCGCTCGATTTATCGTGAGCGGGCGGGCTCTCGTCGATGTTCAAAACTTTGACCACACCGTCATCCACGAGCATCGCGTATCGCTTTGAGCGAACCCCCATGCCGAAACCCGACAGATCAATGTCGAGGCCGACGGACTTGGCAAATTCGCCCGAGCCATCCGACAGCATGTCGATTTTGCCATCAGCGCCAGCGTCTTTCGCCCATTTGTCGAATACGAAGATGTCGTTGACAGCGGTGCAGGCGATCGTGTCGATGCCTTTGCCTTTTAGCTCAGCGACGCGATCAACGAAGCCCGGCATGTGCTGATTGTTGCAGGTCGGGGTGTAGGCTCCAGGAACCGCGAACAGGGCGACTTTCTTGCCGGAAAAAACTTCGGAGGTGGTGCGCGCGGCCGGGCCGTCCGGTCCCATGACCGTAAATTTTCCGTCCGGAATTTTGTCGCCAACTTTGATCGTCATCGTGGGTCCTAACATGATTGCAATTTGCTTAGGGGAGAGTAATCGACGTTTCCGATTGGCCTTTGCCACCGACGAGCGTGACCTTGATCGGCTTAGTTTTAAGGTCCTTGATATCGACGCCGTCGGTCAGATCGACTTCGTATACGGCGCGGCCGTCGGTGCTTGAGATTTTTTTAGGCGGCGGGAGGTATAGGCCCGCGTCCGCATCGACGAAGGCATCGCCGTCCGCGCCAGCCGGGTCCAGTGTTTCCAGAATAAGCGCAGGTTTTCCATCACGGCTCTCGATACGCCACGCCGATAACTGCGGGTCCGTTGCTGGGTCTAAGATTGTACGCGGGATTGATTGCAGTGCCGCGGCGATTTCAGCGGACGTCGAAATATCGATCGGTACCATAAGTTCAAGTTCGGCTTCTGCGGGGATGCAGATGTCCTTACATACGCCATACGCAGCCTTGAGTTTCAGTCCTACCGGTTGCGAGGGGTCAGTGGCGATCAGTTCGACTGGGAACGTCACGCGATCCTTGTAGCCGATTGTCGTTCCGGCCTTATCGACTGAGCGGTGCGGGGCTGGATAGAGAACGCGCGCTGAACCTAAATTCTTCGAGGCACTGAAATCGAACTCAGGCGGCACACCGCCGGCATCACCTGGCGCGCGCCAATAGGTTTTCCAGCCGGCGGGCATGTCGATTTGAACGCCAGCATAGAGTTTGCCCCCGCGCGCATCAGCAAGCCCGGCTAACAGACGCGACTTGTTGTTGAAGCCCGCGACCCACGGCGAGGCCACATCGTCTGCCGTTGCGCGAGGGACCGAGACGAGAAAAGAGGAGCAGGCTAGAAACAATGCAACGATCGGGCGGGCTGCTGGTTGGGTTCTCATGGGACAAGTTCTAGCCGGGTGGGCCCTGCCTGCCAACAGGGAGTTAGCACACGCTCGAGGCCGAGGTTTTGCCCGATGGCTGGGTTAATCGTGATCTCGGGTCGGCAATTCTAAGCATCTTCACGTTTCCATTTATGCAGTCTATTTTAGCGCGATGAAAATACCGAAACGAAAGCCACGCGGCAACGGTCAGGTGGCAACGCTCGAGGGGCAGTTGCTGGTCGCGATGCCGTCGATGACCGACCGGCGGTTTGCCCGGTCCGTGATTTATTTATGCGCTCACTCCGACGAGGGTGCGATGGGCCTGATTGTCAATCAACGGGCTAACAACATTTCCGCACCAGATCTGTTGCAGCGGCTGGGTATATCTACGCATGGCGACGACGACGTGATCTCTGAGGACGTGCTTGGTCTGTCCATTCAAGTTGGCGGACCGGTCGAAACGGGCCGGGGATTTGTATTGCACAGCGCAGATTATTTTTCAGCCGAATCGACGTTGGCGATCGAGCACGGCGTGTGTCTCACGGCGACCGTCGACATCTTAAAAGCGATTGTGCAGGGCACCGGCCCGAACCGCGCCATCCTTGCTTTGGGGTATGCCGGTTGGTCGCC